>JAJXZU010000024.1:0-3229 GCA_021779895.1 bacterium | reverse complement strand
TGACGAACCGTTTACTAGAAGGTTTGGAAACTTGGCGGGCAAAACGGACGGTTCCTGCAATGAACCGTCATAGTTCGGAGTAAAATCTACCGTTTCAAAATCGATGTCGTCCAATAAAAACGACGAAAGTTTGGTCATCCTGATTTCCGTATATCTCATTGCCGCAGGCGGGTCGCCGTCTATCGAACCGAAATTTCCCTGTCCGTCAACAAGAGGGTATCTTAAGGAAAAATCCTGCGCCATTCTAACCGTCGCGTCATAAACTGCCGCATCGCCGTGCGGGTGATACTTGCCGATGACGTCGCCTACGATTCTTGCCGATTTTTTATAAGGCTTATTAAAATCGTTCCCTAAATCGTTCATGGCAAAAAGTATTCTTCTGTGAACGGGCTTTAATCCGTCCTTAACCTCTGGAAGCGCTCTGCCGATGATAACGCTCATTGCGTAATCTAAATACGACTGCCTCATCTCGTCTTCGATATTGATGTTGATAATGCTCTTTTGATCCAAAATTTTCTCCTTGTCTTGTTTATTTTGCGTATTATATGCCTATTATTTTGTTTATTACCCGCCTATTCCGTTCATAAAATCGTTAGCCCACAATAAAGATTCCCGCTTCTTGGCTTTTTCGTTAAAATTATGCTTAAAATGTTTTGATTTAATGATACCCTCAATTTTTTTAAAAACGGCTTCGTCGTCGTTTTGCCTTAGGATATTTTTAATGTTATACTCGTTATCGTAAAAGAGACAGAGCCTTAAATTTCCAGATGCGGTAAGCCTTAATCTATTGCAGTCCCCGCAAAAATGTCCGGATAAAGGGCTTATGAACCCGATTACCGTTTTGCCGTCTTTGAATCCGAACGAACGACTGACGCCGTCATAAACCCCTTCTTTGCCGGAAGGCGAAATTTCCGCCGGATTGCCTTTAATCGGCCTGAAATCGTCGAATTCGGACATGATTTTTTCTTCCGTTTCTTTAGATAATACCGCTTCGGCAATGTTGCCGCCTATAGGCATATATTCGATAAACCTTAAATTAAGCTCGAATTCTTTTGCAAAATTAACGAAATCTATTATCTCGTCGTCGTTTATCCCTCTTATTAAAACCGTATTTATTTTTACCGGATTAAAACCCGTTTTTTTCGCAAGTTTTATGCCGGCCAAAACGTCTTTTAAACTGCCCGTCCTTGTAATCCTGCAAAATCTTTCTTCTTTTAAAGAATCGAGACTTATATTAATTCTTTTGAGTCCGGCATTATAAAGTTCGGAAGCATATTTTTTCAAAAGAATTCCGTTAGTGGTCATAGAAATATCTTCTACGCCTCTTATCCTGGCTATATTTTCTATAAGGCCCGTCAGTCCTTTTCTTACCAAGGGTTCCCCGCCGGTAATCCTTATCTTGTTAACTCCGTGATTTGAAAGAATATTTACCAATCTTAAAATATCTTCGTAAGAAATTACCTCATCGTGATTTATCAGGGAAATTCCGCTTTCCGGCATACAGTAAACGCATCTTAAGTTGCACCTGTCCGTTACGCTTATTCTTAAATACGTTACCTGCCTGCCGAAATTGTCGATTAAAGGTTGTAATTTTTCCATTTTCACATTGTCCTAAAATAACCCGAAGAACGACTGCGGATTTTTAATCTTTTTTTTCTTTTTTACGGCGGTAGGTTCTGTTCCCTCGACATAAGGCATAAGCACCGGGTCTTTATAGCTTGAATCGGCAATCAGACCGGTATGCGGGTTAATTTCCGCAAAAACAACCCCTTTCGGTATTGCAAAAGCCTCCGGCGGATAAATATCAAGCGCTTTGGACATATAAGAATCCCATATAGGAGCGGCGGTTATAGCGCCGACCATAAACCTGCCCATTGAATGAAAATCGTCCCGTCCCGTCCAGACCCCGGTTACCAAAGAAGAAGTATATCCCATAAAAATTCCGTCCCTGTACTGGCTCGACGAACCGGTTTTTCCGGCTACGTAAGGGGTAATCTTTCTTATATTTGAAATGGTAACTCCGGTACCGTTCGTAATAACTCTTTCCAGCATATTCGTGAGCACGTAAGCGACTTGAGGGGATAAAACCTGCCTGCATTCCGGTTTATAATTATAGAGGCTTTTTCCGCCGGGCGTTAATATTTTAATAATAAAAACGGGCTTGCATTCTTTTCCGCCGTTAGCAAAAGCGGTATATGCGTCGGTCAAATCGACGAGCCGGACGCTCGAAGACCCTAAAGCCATAGTCAAATTTTTTACTACGTGATGTATCCCCATTTCATCGGCTAAATGCGCAACTTTATCTACGCCTACTTTTTGCAGAAGTTTGACGGCTACTACGTCTATGGAATGAGCAAGTCCAATAAGCAGGGTCGTGGGGCCGGTAAATCTTCTCGAAAAATTATGGGGCTTGTAATATTTTCCCGGCACTCCGGTAGGATATATTACGGGAGTATTGTTTATAATTGAAGAAGGGGTATAGCCTAAGGTCAGGGCCTCCGCGTAAACTATGGGTTTAAAAGCCGAACCGGTCTGCCTTTTTGCGTAAAGCGCCCTGTTAAACTGAGTCTGGCTGAAGCTGTACCCGCCGACCATAGCTTTTACAAATCCGTTTTGCGGGTCGATAGAAATCAAAGCCCCTTCTATAACGTTTTTTTCCTCTAAAGAAAAAACCGGCGCATGGTTCTTGTCATAGCCCTCAAATTTGACTAATATTTCGTATCCCGGCCTTAAAACCTGATTGACGTTGTTAATAGTCCTGTATGTAAAATAAACATAACGCTGAAAACGGGAAGCCCACTTCATATTGGACGCCGGCAGAACGCCCCTGAATCTGCCGACGGAAATAAAAGCGGTCTGGCCGTCTTTAGAAATTCCGGTAACAAAACCTTTATAGATGCCGCCTTCGTATAAATAATTTATAAGTCCTTTTTCTCCGTTAATTTTATTCTGCATTTCCCCGTAACTAAGCTTTTTTAAAGGCCCGGTGTAGCCGTATTCATGGGAAAGCTTGGTTAATCCGGTTTTTACGGCCTTATCGGCATACCGCTGTGCCCTTGCGCTTAAAGCCGCATATATCCTGAGTCCGCCTTCTTTATAAACAGGCTTGCCGTATTTATTTATAATATCCTGTTTAATGTAAGCCAGATAATAAGGGGCGACGCCGTAATATTTAAAGAAATTATGAAAAACAAGCCTTGTGCCGTATGCCTTTTCAGCCTGGGCTTTC
>JAJXZU010000178.1:0-3238 GCA_021779895.1 bacterium | reverse complement strand
ACTGTTCGGATTCAAAACGTTCCCCGATAAAGTAAGAATACCCTTTCATCCCGGCATAAATATAATAGTAGGCCCTAACGGATGCGGCAAAACGAATATTGTAGATGCCGTCAGGTTTATTCTCGGAGAACAGAATTTAAAAGACTTAAGGCTCAAGAATATGAACGATATAATCTTTCACGGTTCCAATATGCGCAACCAGTCATCCGTCGCCTTATGCAGGGGGGTATTTGAAAATGATTCAGGCGGCGGCTTCAGATATAAAGATTTTTCGGAAATAATGGCGGAGAGAAGGCATTTTAAGAATAAGGAAACAGAATACAGAATTAACGGAATTTCGGTTCCATACAGGCAGTACTTAGATTTTTTCAATGAAAGCGGCTTATCCAAGCATTATTCTATAATAGATTCTTCCAAAATTAACGCGCTCTTAAATTATAAGCCTAATGAATTAAGGCTTTTTTTCGAAGAAGCGTCCGGAATAACGAAATATAAAATCCAAAAAAAATCGGCATCGAAAAAACTGGAAGCGGCCGTAAATAATCTTCTTAGAATAGGCGATTTATTTAACGAAGTTAACATGCAATTAGGCTTTTTGGAAAAGTCGTCAAAAAGATTAGACGAGTATAAAAAACTTGAAGCGGAAAAAAGACGTTACCAATTAGCCTTATACGACAGGACAAAAAGAAAAATAATATCGGAAATAGATAAATATAAAAAAGAGCTTGAGAACTATTCCTTACAACTTGCGTCGGCGTCGGCAAAAGAAAGTTCTATTCTTAGCGCTTTAACCGATGCGAAAACCTCTTTCGATAAGACGGAAGCGGAATATAAGCTTATATCTGATAAAAAAAACGTATATTTGGTAGAACTTGCTAAACTTAATTCAGATATAGAATACGGCAAGGTAAAAATAAATAATTTAGAATCTGAAATTTCAAAAAAAATCCAAGAAATTGAAGATCAAACCAGGTCAAAAAATATAAATGTGGAAAAATTATCTAATTTGAAGAATAATTTGGCGGCAAATGAATCGAATCTTAAAAATATCCGCGAAAAATTAAATATTTCAAACCAATCGGTTTCGGGGAAAAGAGGTTTAGTAATAAAAACAAAAGAAGGCATAGAAAATATAAACGACGAAATATTCGAAATTATAGAAAAATCCCAGAATGATAATAATAAATTACTTTTTAACAGCAAAAACATTAAAAATATCGAAACAAGAATTAACGATATAAAAAATCTTATGTCTAAAATTTCTGCCGAAATAGAGGAGGCAGGTAACGCTTTAAATGAAAAAATAAAATTGCTCAACGATACCGAAACGATTATAGAAATTTTAAAAAAGGAATATTCAGACAGCAAAATTAAGCTGTCTGAATATTCCGGACAGCTAAACGAATATGGAACAAGAAGGGACGGCTTAGAGAAAGAACTTTTAAAAATAGACATAGATATATCCAGGTTAGCCGATTTCATAGATAACAGGGAGGCGTTTTCCGAAGGAACTAAAAATTTTTTAAAGGCTAAGAAAGATTACGAAGCCTATCCTTTGTCGGACCTTTTAGAAATTGAATCCGGGTTCGAAAATGCTGTATCGGGAGGCGCCGGCGAAATACTCGAAGCAGTTTTGGTGGATAATATGGAAGATGCGGAAAAAGCGTTAAACTATGTGAATAATAATAAAACGGGGGAAATAAAAATTTTTGTTCCAGGTATGAAAAAGGGAAAGCCCTTTAAACCGGAAAATTCGGCGGAAAATATAACGGAACAATTGAACCTCATACCGTTGAAAGATAAAATTGCGTTAAACCGGCATAATTTACTTTCAGAAGATATAGGCATTAATTTTTATTATTATAATAATAAAAATGATATTCTGGAATATATTAACAAAACCGGTTTTTTCCCAGAGGTAAATATTATTACAGATGACGGCGTAATGTTTTTTCCCGACGGGTTTATTGCCGCCGGTAAAAATAAAAATCTCGAAAGCCAAAATTTATTTATCAACAAAAAGAAATTATCCGAATACAAAAAAATCAGGCTTGAAAAACAAAATGAATTAGACCGGGAAGAATCGCTGTTTAATTCAAAGCAGGCCGAAATTAGCGGACTCAGCGTTAAAATAGACAATCTTAGCGGAGAAATTAAGGCTAACGAGATGGCGGGATTAACCGTAAAAAACGATATTAAACACTTGGAAAGCCTGTTAATCAAATCAAAGGAAAGGCTCAATATATTGGTTAACGAGCATAACAATCTTGAAAATGAAAGAACGGCAACCGTTAAAGAAGAGGAAAATTTAAAAGAGGAAATTTTAATTTTGGAAAACGAACTAAAATTAAAATCCGGCGAGAAAAATAGTATAGAAAAAAAGCTTCAGGATTTTGAAAGCGAATTTGAAAAGGCGAAGGAAGACGAAACTGCGCTAAAAATAGAGATTAATTCTGCCGAACAGAATATTAATTTTCTCGGGAAGCAGATTAGAGATTTAGAATCCAATATTTTAAATTACGGGAAAAGGATAAAATCCCTGATTGAGCAGAGGGAAAAAACGTCGTTAGACTTAGAGGGTACTATTAAAGATTTATCGTCTAAGCAAAAAAATATAGAAACTATAGGCGAATCCTTAAAATCGACGGAAGGCGTTATTAAAGATACGGAAAATAAATTGGAAAAGCTGAAAGAAAGCATTAATAACGCGGAAAAGGATTTGGAAAATGCAAACAGGCAGAAACTTAATACGGATAAGAAAAAAGACGCGGTGCAGACCTACATAGATATTAATAACGAAAAACTTGCCGAGCTTGATTCGAGCAGGGATTTAGACGGCTTGCCTGCCGGATCCGAGCAGGAGGATAAGGAGTTTATAGACGGCATATCCGGCATTAATAACGAGGATATTAAAAAAGCTATAGAAGAACTCAACGGAAGAATAAAAGAACTCGGCGATATTAATATGAATGCCGCAAAAGAGTATAAGGATGCGTTAGACAGGCTCGAATTTTTGGGTAAACAAAAAGCAGACCTTGAAAGTTCAATCGAAACCCTGCGGGGCGTCATAAGGCAATTAGATGCCGTATCGAAGGAGAAATTTAATTCCAGCCTTGCCGGTATAAGGCAAAAATTTAAAGAATTGTTTACATTTTTATTCGGCGGAGGACATGCCGACATATTAAACGTGGTTTCGCGAAATCTTCACGGAGCCGACGAAAATGAAGAGCAGTCGGAT
>JAJXZU010000092.1:0-3241 GCA_021779895.1 bacterium | reverse complement strand
GATTTATAAACTACATAATAAATTCCAATATCTAAATTCACCGCGATTAATAGTCATTGCGAGCGCAGCGAAGCAATCTAAAGCGAGATTGCTTCGCTGCGCTCGCAATGACATTATTAAGTAATTTTGGTAATCCTTATCTATAAATTTCTAAAGCGGGATTTGGGTTAAATAAAATCATTTTAATTTGAATTTATTTGTAATAAAATGTTTGTATGAAAAAAATAGTCGCCGTTATACCGGCAAGATATAAATCTACCAGATTCGAAGGCAAGCCCCTTGCTTTAATTATGGGCAAGCCTATGATAAAGCATGTTTATGAAGGCGTTATAAAGTCGGAATTGCTGTCAGACGTTATAATAGCTACGGAAGACAGAAGGATATACGACGTTTGCAGGGAATTCGGGGCAAATGCGGTTATGACCAAAGAAACCCATCAGACCGGCACCGACAGGATAATAGAGGCTGTAAGCGGCATAGATGCCGACATAGTATTGAACGTTCAAGGAGACGAGCCTTTAGTGAATTCCGAAATAATAGAATCCTTGATAAAGCCGTTTAACGAAAGCGGCGATATCTCATATACGAGCGTAAAGACCCCGATTTATTCATATGAAGAATTTATCGACCCTAATAACGTCAAGGTTATAACAGATAAAAATAATTTCGGCATATATTTTTCGAGAAGTCCTATTCCGTATGACAGGGAAAGGGCTGCGGAGCTGAAGGATTTTAAAGGTATTTTCGGCTACAAGCATCTCGGTTTTTACGGATATACCAAAGAATTTCTTTTGGAATTCGGCAAAACGGAGATGTCTTATTTGGAAAAAAAAGAGATGCTGGAACAGTTAAGGGCAATAGAAAACGGATACAGGATAAAGGTAGAAACCGTTAATATTTCTACTATTCCCGTCGATGTTCCGGACGATATAAAAAAGGTTGAAAATTTTATTTTAAAATCGTATAATGTTTAACTTAATATTTAAAAATTTTAAATCGAAAGTAAAAGGAGCTACAGAAAGATGAAAGAAGGAATACATCCGAAAATTTATCAGGCAAAGGTAAAATGCGCCTGCGGCGAAGAATTCGTTACCGGCAGTACGGTCGAAGAAATTCATGTCGATATATGCTCGAAATGCCATCCCTTTTATACAGGCAAACAAAAATTTGTCGACAGCGCCGGAAGAATCGACAAATTTAACAAAAAATACGCCAAAACCGATAGCGTTAAAAAATAAGAATTTTTTAATATTTCCTTATATGTTTGAATGGTTAAACTTATCAATTACACTTCTAAACCTGAAATTACCATTGCCACGGCGGCGAGGCTTTGCTATAGTCCTTACGGCATCGCAAAGATAGAATCCGATTTTAGCGACGGCGAAAAAGGTTTAGAAAAGGCGAGGAAATTAATTAAAAGAATAAGGACCTCAGGACACGAATCGGTCCTCGAACATGCCAACTTTACGTTCGGCGTAGAGAAACTTTCAAGAAGCGCTTCGCATCAATTAGTAAGACACCGCATTGCGTCGTATTCCCAGAGAAGCCAGCGTTACGTCAAAGAAGAGAGCCCTAAATATGTTATTCCGGACTCCATAGCCGGTAACGGAGAACTTTTGGCGAAATACAATAAAATGGTGGACGATATTTTTTCGCTGTACGGCTATTTTCTCGAGAAAGGCATTCCTGCCGAAGATGCAAGGTACCTGCTTCCCAACGCGGCTGAAACCCAGATTATTTTTACCATGAATGCGAGAGAGCTCCTGCACTTTTTCAGGTTGAGGGGATGCAGCCGGGCGCAGTGGGAGATTAGAGCCGCGGCTCAAGAGATGTTTAAACTTGTTTATCCGATCGCCCCCTCCGTATTTTACGGCGGCGGCCCGGCATGCGTCAGGGGAAACTGCTCCGAAGGCGAATTTTCCTGCGGAAAACCGTCCGAAGTCAGGAAGTCCTGGTTAAAAGGCGGTTTCGACTTTTGAATGAGTCCAGGTTAATGCTTCGCGCTCATATTTCGTCATCTTTGAAACTTTTCCGTTCGCGCGGGAGCGGTAAAATTTTTATGTTTTTAAAAGGTGCGCCATTAAATGCTGGATGAAAATCTAATAAAAAAGGCTCTTGAATTATCCGATAAGTCTAAAGAATTATATTTACGCATACAGGAAGAAAGTTCAAAAGGATTCAGCGCGGAAATAAAAGAACTGTCAAAACAGTACAATTTGATAAAGAAGACCGCAGAACAATTTTCGGAATATAAGAAAACCGAGGCGGAAATAGCGGACTTAGAAAAATTAGTTAAATCCGAGACCGACCAGGCGTTAATAGATTTAGAAAACGAAGAAATAAATTCTTTAAAAAATAGAGTCTCTAAATTAACCGAAGAAATTAAAGATTTTTTCTTCCCGAAAGAAAATCTGCAGGACAAAGATATTTTATTGGAAATAAGAGCCGCGACGGGTGGGGAAGAAGCGGCCCTTTTTGCATTAGACCTTTTTAAAATGTATAACAAATATGCACTGGCGAAAAATTTTCAGTTCGAGGCTATTTCATTAAGCCCATCGTCGTCAGGAGGCTTGAAAGAAGCTGTAGTTTCAGTAAAAGGCAAGGATGCGTACCGCCTTTTGCAATATGAGAGCGGAGTGCACAGAGTACAGAGGATTCCGGCTACCGAAACGCAGGGCAGGGTGCATACTTCGGCGGCGACGGTAGCAGTAATGCCGGAACCCGAAGAAATCGACCTTAAAATTAACGGCGAGGATTTAAGAATAGACGTTTACAGGTCTTCCGGACACGGCGGGCAGAGCGTAAACACGACGGATTCCGCGGTAAGGGTTACCCATATTCCTACGGGACTTGTAGTTACCTGCCAGGACGAGAAATCGCAGCACAAAAACAAAGCTAAAGCTTTAAGAATATTAAGGTCGCGTCTTTTAAACAGGATAGAAGCGGATAAAAAAAGCATAGAGGCGCAAAACAGGAAAAGCATGGTCGGCAGCGGCGACAGAAGCGAAAAAATAAGGACTTATAATTTTCCCCAAGGCAGAATTACGGACCACCGGGCAGGAATAACCATACATAAGCTGGCTTCTTTTATGGATGGCGCTTTAGACGAACTTTTGCTGCCTTTAGCGGATTATTTTGAATCTCAAAAGCAATCGCAGTAATAATTATAAAAAAGATATGTCCGTTTACGAATTGATTAAACGGGGCGAAGCCCGTCTTAAGGATGAAAGCATTCTTAACC
>JAJXZU010000168.1:0-3261 GCA_021779895.1 bacterium | reverse complement strand
ATTACAGGAACGAGTCTTAGTTTTATATTCGCAATGCCGGCAATGAATACGGAGTCTATCATACCCTGCCTTTAAATATAAAAAAATATTATTCCCTGTCGTACGGAATAGATTTTATTATTCCGTACGATTATTTGGTCATATTATTTTTGAATGAAAAATCGATAATTTACGGACGGGACGAATCCGTTATATTTATAGAAAAGACTGAAGACATCTATAAAATAACGGTCATATCGAACGGCTTTAATCTTTTTCCGGTGGCAAGTTTCAAGGAGGACACGTTAAACGACAATTTAAATATTTTAAAAACAAAATTAAATTCAAGAAATATCGTAATAAATAAAATCGTTGCCAACTGCGTAGGGATAGATTTTAATATTTTCTTTGCGGACGTCGGCATCGTTAATTTTACCGCAAAAGATTTTGCCGTATTTTTCGACGGCATAAAAAATCCCATTCCTTATTTTGAAAACTTGGAGATAAAATTCAAAAAAATAGAGTTAAGGGAAAATAGGTTAATTAATATATATATTGCCGTTTTAGTTATAGCCGTCCTGTTTATGCAGTCAACGGTGTTATTTTTTAACGGTAAATCGTCCGTAGAAAATAAAAAAATAAAATTATTAAATGAAAATATCGCCGTTTTGTCCGAACAAAATCTAAAAAAGGAAAATATTATTTTATTTAACGAATATTTTACGCCTGTTAATTTAGCAGGCTATCTTGAAAAATTTATAATGGTTTTTCCTAAAAAAGTAAAAATTGGAAATCTCGATGTCAAGAGATTAAAAAATACTTATATTATCGACGGAACCGCTTACGTAAAGGGCGGATATAGAAAATTTGCGAAAAATTATAATTTAATTTTAAAAAAATTCCGGATATCGGGACGGATTAGAATTTCTTATAACTTAGATAATTTCGGAAAACCCTATATTAAATTTTACGGAAGATTAAAATGAAAAAATTTAAAAATAAAAAATTATTAATGTTTTTTTTGCTGTTTTTAATTTGCGCTTATATTTTTTGCTTTGGATTATTTCCTTCGTTTAATCAATATTATAAACTGAAAAGGATTTACGTTAAAAAGCATAATACGGAAAAACTGCTAAGAATCAAACTGTTAAGCGAAGCAGGAATAAAACCCGTAAATTTTAAAGCCGGAAACCATAGATTTTCGACCGATATTCTTACGGCGCTATCTTATATAAATTATTTGCGAAAAAAAGGTTACGGCGTTAAAGTAAAAGTCCTAAATAAAAAATCCTTGTTAGAATCTAAAGATATAATAATTTCCTTTAACAAAATTTCAAATATAGGCATCGTTTTCGCATTATTAAGAACATTCGGCGCTTTTCCGTCGGAACTTAGGCGTATATCCATAAAATCCAGGAACGGTACAGGCGTGCGCATCGTGATTGACGAAAGGTTAATAAGTTTAACTTAAAGAAGTCGGAATAAATATGAGCTCCAAAAATTTTATGAATATTTTTAAAAAATCGGCAAAATGGTTCACACTGTTTCTTTTCGGTATTTTTTTATTTATTTTTGCATTAAATAAGCTGGAAAGGAAATTCGGACATAAAAAGGTTTCGGGTAGCGAAATAAAAAATAAAAAAACTTTTGGTTTCGTTATAAAACCAAAAAATACATTTTCTAATTCAAATATCGGCAATTCAAAAAACAGCCTAAAAGATATTTTTAATATTCCGGATAAAAAATATAAAAAATTTAATCGGCTATTTATTTCCCCGGAAAAAATAAATAAAAACGGAATGAAAGTATTTGCTAACGCCGGTCGTCCAAGCGGCGGAAAATTACCAAATTTTATTCAAAAGTTAAAGTTTAAAGGATTTTCGAAAAAGGAATCTTCCTCTCCGTCGTTAATATTTGTAAGCGGTAAAACTGCTCTTTTGAGCATGGGCGGAAAAAGTTATTACGTCCGCGCCGGAGAAAGCATTAAAGGGATGTTTATATTAAAAGTAGGTTTAAAGGGGGTCGGCTATTCCGATAAGGGCAGAATAAAATATTTAAATTTTTAAAAGTCAGCGGTGTATCTTGTTTTTTAGCATGAAAGCGGGAATTATGCCTATAAGGCATATTACGCCGGCGACTATAAATACGTCGTCGTAAGATTGAACCGTTGCAAACATCTTAACTATGCTGTCTATGATACCGAGACCCGGGTCGATTCTTGCCGAGCCGGCTATGACCCCCGTATTTGCTTTGAACCGGCCGCCGTTATTAAAAAAAGACTTTATCTTAAGGAAAGCGAAATTTTTATCGTTAATTTTATCTCCGTACCTTGTAAGATAGTAAACTTTCTTTGTCGCAAGATAATTTGCAAAGTATGCGATTCCGAAACCGGAAGCAATTCTCATAGTTACCGGCAGTAAACCTGATGCTTCGGGGATTTGTTCACTCTTGACCGAATTAAGTCCCGTGCTCATAATAGGCGAATATAGCATTCCAAGCCCTATTCCCCTGATAATCGAAGGATATATTATGTCGTACAGGCTCGACTGCACTGATAAATTCCAATATAAAAACAGGGATACGGCGGTTAAAGCCATGCCGAAAACTATAAAATATTTTCCGCCCCATCTGTCCGCTCCCCTGCCGAAAACAGGGGCCGATAATGCGACGGCTATTGCCGAAGGCATCATTATAAGACCGGTTGTATATGGCGTATAATTCATAATATTTTCTAGATAAACAGGCATTATAAATAAAGAGCCGAAAAGCGCTATGGCCCTTACGGCATTAATCGAGGTGATGAGGGTAAAATTATAATTTTCAAAGATTTTAAAGTCTATCAGGGGATGGGAAATGAAAGGTTCGAATAAAAAAAACATAATAAAACCTGCGGCGCTCAAAAGTTCGCAAATATGAATATAGCTTGAATCCCAGCCTTTATTCTGGCCTTCGTTGAACGCTACGAGCATAAAAGAAATAGCGGTTGCGAAAAAAATAAATCCCAAAAAGTCGAAATTTGCCTTAAAATATTGCGATTTGCGGTCGTCTTCCATAATTATCATTATTCCTATAAGCGTTATAACGGCTATCGGGGCGTTCACGAAAAAAACCCATCTCCAAGTTAAATGGTCGGTAATCCATCCGCCGAGCGTGGGACCTATCGCCGGCGCCGCCATAGCGCCTATCCCCCAGATTCCCATAGCCCTACCTCTTTCGCCCGGTTCAAAGACCTTGCCGAGGAGGGCAAGACCCAACGGCGCTATGCCTCCGCCTGACAGTCCC
>JAJXZU010000222.1:0-3271 GCA_021779895.1 bacterium | reverse complement strand
GATTCTTCGTCATAACGTCTCTTACCGGTTTATCTATGATATTGGCGGAATCGGTCAGCGCCCTCCTTAAATCTCCGTCCACCACTATGCCGCAAAGACGCATATTTTCGTCGATAACTCCGGTCAAACCCAGTCTTTTAAAGTTCATTTCTATGATAGCGTCTTTTAATAAAGCGGAATCTTTTACCAAAGGAATTTCTTCTCCTTTATGCATTATATCTGCCACTTTTAAAAATTTCTTGCCTATAGAGCCGCCGGGATGAAGTTTCGCAAAATCCTCTTCGAGGAAGTTCCGCTCTTTTAAAAGGGAAACCGCGAGCGCGTCGCCTATCGCAAGCTGGACGGTAGTGCTGGCGGTAGGAGCCAAGTTGTAAGGACAGGCCTCCTGAGCGACGGATACGTCGAAAAAATAATCCGACAGCATGGAAAGCTGGGAATGTTTGTTTCCGGAAAACCCGATAATTTTAGCGCCTATGAGCTTTATCGCGGGCAGTATGGAAACTATTTCCTTGGTGTTTCCGCTGTTTGACAACACTATTACGGCATCGTCGGGAGATATTACTCCCAGGTCGCCGTGCGACGCCTCTGCCGGATGCATAAAAAAAGAGGGGGTGCCGGTGCTTGCAAGGGTGGAAGATATTTTTCTCGCAATAATACCCGATTTCCCCATACCCGTTAATATTACTTTGCCTTTAATTCCGATAAGGCAACCGACCATTTTTTCGAAATTTTCGTCGAGCCTGTTTATGATGGCCGATATCGAATCGGCTTCTATCTTTAAAACATTTTCGGCGGTTTCCAATATATTATGTTTTTTCATATTTTACTGTATTTAGATATTTCGAGAATATTTTTTAAGTTATCTTTGAACGAGCTCAAATAAACGGAATTTGCGGAATCGCTCATGGCCTGCGGAGGGTTCTCATGCACCTCGAAAAACAAACCGTCCACGCCTACCGCGGCGGCGGCTCTCGCAAGCGGCATAACGTATTCCCTATTTCCGGACGAAACTGCTCCCGAACCCCCTGGAAGCTGAACGCTGTGCGTGGCATCGAAAACTACGAGCGCTCCGGTTTCTTTCATTACCGGAATAGACCTGAAATCGACCACGAGATTATTATAGCCGAAACTGACGCCTCTTTCCGTCAAAATTATTTTATCGTTGCCGGCAGACCTGATTTTTTCCGCGATAAATTTCGTATCCCACGGAGCCATAAACTGTCCTTTTTTTACGTTGATTATCTTCCCTGTTTTTGAGGCTTTTAAAAGCATATCCGTCTGGCGGCACAAAAAAGCCGGTATCTGGATGACGTCAAGAACGGATTCCGCCTTTTCGAGCTCGTTTTCGCTATGCACGTCGCTTAAAACGGGAACGTTATATTTTGCCTTAATGCCGCTTAATATTTCCAATCCCTTGTCTATACCGGGACCCCTGAAAGAATTAACGGAGGTTCTGTTTGCTTTGTCGTAAGAAGCTTTAAATATAAGATTGAATTTAAGCTCCTCCGAAAAGCCTTTCAAAACCGAGGCAATGTCTTCCGTAACCGCGGCATCCTCGATAACGCAGGGACCGGCAATAACGAAAGGATAGGCATTGTCGAATTTGAACTTCAACATAGACGCTAAATCTTCTTTTTTAAAACAATTTATTTTTTCCATAATATTTTATGCGGGTTAGACGCTATACGGCGAAAATTTTTCCCTTTTTGTTTCCGGCTTTATTTTTATTCTTAGTTTTAACCTTGTTCTGAATGCCGATTAAAGCATTGGAATATCTTACCGCTGCCGCAATAAATTCTTTAAATAGAGGATGGGGGTATAACGGCGAAGACTTAAATTCGGGGTGAAACTGGCATCCTATGAACCACGGATGGTCTTTAAGCTCGCAAATCTCTATAAGCTTGTCGTCGGGGGATACCCCCGAAAAGACAAAGCCGGATGCTTTAAATTTTTCCCTGTACTTATTGTTGAATTCAAACCTGTGCCTGTGCCTTTCGCTTATAGAAATATTTCCGTCGTGATTAAGCTTTGCGCTGTTTTTCTTATCGGCGGAGTATTTTTTATTATTTTTATAATAAATTTGATATGCCAGAGTATTTTTCGAGATTATGCAGGGATATGCGCCGAGCCTCATAGTTCCGCCCATATTGCCTATGTCTTTCTGGTCGTCCATAATGCTTATTACCGGGTCAGGAGTAATTTCGTCGAACTCGTAAGAATTGGCTTCTTTTAGCCCCAGCACGTTTCTGGCATATTCTACGGTCATAAGCTGCATCCCGAGACAGATTCCGAAATAAGGAATATTGCCGGTCCTCGAATAATTAATAGCTTTCAGCATGCCGTTGATGCCCCTGGAGCCGAAACCTCCCGGAACCAAAATACCCGAACAGCCTTCTAACTCCTTAAGGCGTTCCTTCCAGTCGTCCCCTTCAAAATCTTCGGAATTGATATATTTTATGTTCACGCTGACGTTATTGGCAAGCCCTCCGTGAATAAGGCTTTCGTTAAGGCTTTTATACGACTCTTTAAGATTGACGTATTTTCCTACTACGGCTATGGTGACTAAATTTTTAAGCGTTTTTAACGTCTGCGATATATTCGTCCATGCGTTTAAATCCGGCGATTTTGCCCATATGTTCAAATATTCTATTATTTTGGAATCCAGCTTTTCTTCATGCAGGGAAAGAGGGACGTCGTAAATGCTTTCTTCGTCTTTGGCGGTAATAACCGCATCGGCTTCCACGTTGCAGAAAAGAGCTATTTTTTCCCTTATATCCTGCGGCAGAACCCTGTCCGCCCTGCATATTATAATTGAAGGCTCTATTCCTATGGCCCTCAGTTCTTTAACCGAGTGCTGGGTCGGTTTAGTTTTTAACTCGTCGGCGGTTTTTATAAACGGGACGAGAGTCAGATGGATATAAAGAACGTTGTCTTTCCCTTTGTCCAATTTAAACTGCCTTATGGCTTCGAGAAAAGGAAGGCTTTCGATATCGCCTACGGTTCCTCCTATTTCTATAATGGCGACGTCTTTTTCGTCGGACGCCTCTATTATCCTTTTTTTTATTTCGTCCGTTATATGAGGTATCACCTGAACCGTTTTCCCCAGATAGGAGCCTTTTCTTTCGTTGTTGATAACGGCATCGTAAACCTGGCCGCTTGTCAGGTTGTTCTTTTTAGTAAGGGAAAGCGAAGTAAATCTCTCGTAATGCCCAAGGTCGAGGTCGGTTTCGGCGCCGTCGTCGGTAACAAAAACCTCTCCGTGCTGAAACGG
>JAJXZU010000207.1:0-12914 GCA_021779895.1 bacterium | reverse complement strand
ATGCCTTTAGTATCCAATACTAGTATCCATGCGCTAAAACCGCTTAACGCTTTTCTAAGAATATCGAAGCTTAATTTATAATTAGCGCTTGCAAATACCTCTGAATTAACGTCAGGATCGCCGATAGCATAAAGCCCCGGCTTAATCTTATATTTCATCCTGAACGAATTGCTTATTCTGCATTTTATGGAGCCTGAATAATCCGACCGCGACCACTCCGAAGAAACCCTGTTAACGGTTTCAAGTCGTTCCGCCGGTTTGCATAGGGCTACAATATTTATATTTTCATCAATCATATTTGCAAAATTGAATGTTTCACGTGAAACATTCAATAGTTTCCTTTAAATTTTTAATGCCAAATAAATCGTAATAAAAGTTTTCGATTTCTTTAAATGTTTCTCTGTTAAGCGAATAATAAACCCACTTACCTGCTTTCCTGCCGTTAATTAACCCGGCTTTTTTTAATGCGGATAAATGATGCGAAACTAATGTCTGATTAAGACCAAGCGCTTTATAAATTACGCATACGCATTTTTCTCCGTTTTTTAATTCGGAAATTATTTTAAATTTACTTTCGTCTCCGAGCAGTTTAAAAAACTTGTTAAGAATTAACTCGTCTTTTGTCATTAAATTTTGATAAGTTAAAAATTAGATAATAATAAAAAGTTTTAATATGAATTAAAATTCATATATTAATAATATAACTCTTTTTATTTTATATTGTCAACGGATGATTTTTATACTTTATTTGGCGGTTTTTGTTTTATTATGATATTATACTAAATAATAACGGCTTAATATCGCCCTTACAAATTATCATGTTAATTAAATGCGGGGGTACGCAATGAAAAAAATATTAGTTTTATCCGCTATGTTTTTTTTATTCGGCGCAGTTAATATATATGCGCAAACAGCTTCAAAGTATGGATATCCGGATGGCAATAAATATGAGGCGGGCGTTTCTAAGCTGATCAGTTCTTTCGATTTATATTTTTCGGAAGATTATATGCATTACGCGGAACACTCCGTGAACGGAACTAAAGCGCCGCTTGAGCCGGCCGGAACTACTTACGACAACGAATCTGCCAAATTGCCCGGATGGGGCATCGATATTTCGTACTTCAGCAAAAAACTGCCTGTCTATTATGAACTTAATCTCTCGGACAACGCCGGTGAATCAAATTATTCCGGCGGCCTTGAATGCGGCGGCGTTCCATGCGGATATTCTTCGAGCATAGACGGACTTATGTATTTAAATTACGGCGGAAAATTAGGATATGTATTTTTACTTGACGACGACCAGTTAGCTTTAATCCCGAATGCGGGTTATGAGTATATCGATTGGAATAGAAATGTAATAAATCCGGACGGCTCCTCAAATGTAGAGCATTATAAACTCGACCACTGGCTATTCGGCATAATTGCTTTTGTAAAGCCGTTAGATTATAATTTTTGGGCTCAAATTTATGGATATTACACAGATAACTATAATAATTCCATGAACAGATATTCTAATACTTTAGGGCAATCCATTACTTATAATTTAGGCAGCGGCAACGGTTATATGTTTGGCGGGAAAATAGGCTATGAAGCTTACAGAAATAAAAATTTTATAATAAGTCCTTACGTCGGAGTCGATTATATCCAAAATAAAGAGGGGCGTTCAAACAATATTTATTATCCGGACGGCTCATATTCATGGGAACCGCAGGACCAATCAAATCAGCTTCTTTTTGACTTGGGTATTAAGGTAAGTTTTTAATCCTTTTTAATTTTTTTGCCGCTATTTCACTTCCCTTCTTCTTTGCCGTAAATCCATTTATCTCTTGAACCAAACATAATCAAGATAGAAAATTTTTAAACAATATATATTTATACTAAAAATAACTTGACATTATACTTAACTATAAGGTTTATAATATATAAATGATATTAAGAATGGATTAAAAATTAAAATATGACTATCGGACAATTAGCCAAAGCGGTTAGTTTAAATACTCAAACTATCAGATATTACGAGCGTATAGGTTTAATTAATAAACCTGATACGAATGAAGCGGGGTATAGGATATATTCCGAAAAGGCCGCCGATGTTTTGCGTTTCATAAAGCATGCAAAGGAAATCGGTTTTTCCTTAAGGCAAATATCCGAAATTTTTTCGTTGGATAACAATAAAAATAATACATGTTCGAAAGTGAAAAGGTTGGCCGAAGAAAAAGTCTATGAAATAGACAGGAAACTTCATTCTTTAAATCTTATGCGAAAGGAGCTTTTAAATCTCATATCGTTATGCGAAGAGAAAGCCGGTAACCGGAAATGCCCCATTTTAGACATTTTAAAGATAGGAAAATGAATTAATTTAATTATATTTGTTTGGAGGTATTTATGAAAAAAATCGATATAGAAGTAAACGGCATGACCTGCGAACATTGCGTAGCAAGGGTGAATAAATTTATTTCGTCGGTGCCGGGAATTAAACATATAGACACCGTTTTGAAAGAAAATAAGTCGCATATACTTGCGGATAATAATGTAAATATAGAAACTATTATCTTATCTATTGAGAACGCAGGTTATAAGCCGGGCAAATACGATATTTCGGAAACGGAAGGGCCGGATGAAAGCACTGATAGGACGCCGTCTAAAATCGTTTCAGATGCCGGTAAAAAAAATGCCGCGGGCGGCTACGACTGCGACCTTATTATTATAGGGGGCGGTTCGGCGGCTTTTTCGTCAGCCATTTATGCCGCAGAAAAGAATTTGAGAGTATGCGTTATCGAAAATTGGGTTATAGGCGGCACCTGTCTTAACAGGGGTTGCGTTCCGTCTAAACACTTTATCGAAGCCGGCCGCATATATTATGAACCTTTAAACAATAAGTATAAAGGCGTCGAAATAAAACAAAAGTCTATAGATATGGAAATGCTCGTTAAGGAAAAGAATATTCTTTTAACGGCTTTAAGGCAGGTAAAATATTATAATGTGCTTGAAGGCTATCCTCAAATAAAGTTTATTAACGGAACCGGCAGGTTTATATCAAAAAATGCGGTTGAGATAATTCCTTCCGGCGAGGCGGGACAACCCTATACTATTTCGTCGGAAAAATTTATTATTGCAACCGGTTCTAAAAATAGGATACTGGATATTCCGGGTCTTGGGGATACCGGCTATATGACGAATACCCAAGTTTTGGAAATATGCTATATTCCAAAAACCCTTTTAATACAGGGAACGAGGGCGCTGGCTCTAGAGTTTGCGCAGATGTTCCGCAGGTTCGGTTCAAGGGTTGTTATAACGGGCAGGGCAAACAGGGTGGCGTTGAACGAGGAGCCCGAAATTTCCGGAGAACTTGAAAATATCTTAAGAAATGAGGGCATTGAAATATTGCTCGCTTCCGAAATTAAGAAATTGTACAAAAAAGAAGGTAAAAAATATGCCGAAATACAAACCGTAAACGGTATTAAAGTTATCGAATTCGACGAGTTTTTAATGGCGGCGGGCATCGTCGGAAATTCTACGGAACTTAATCTTGATGCGATAGGCGTTGAAACAGATGAAAACGGTTTTATTATCGTAAACGACGAATTAAAAACCTCGGAAGATAATATTTATGCCGCCGGCGATATCACCGGAAAATGGTTTTTCGTGACAACCGCCGCTTATGAAGGCAAGATTGCCGCAAGCAATCTCCTGGACGGAACGCATATAAAGCCCGATTATTCCGCCGTTGCGCATACTACCTTTACCGACCCCGAAGTTTCTTCCGTCGGCCTTACGGAAGAACAAGCCGTAAAAGCCGGATATGATATCGAAAAAGCGGTATTCCCGATTAGCTATACGCCCAAGGCTCAGGCAATATTTAAAACCGAAGGGCTTGTTAAAATGATAGCGGAAAAAGAAACGGGCAGGGTCATAGGAATACATATGCTTGCGCACAACTCTTCCGAGACTATCCAGCAGGCATCCGTATATATACAAAATAATTACACCGTTGGAAGGATAGGTCAGGAAATAGGGGTTTATCCTACTATGGCGGAGAGCTTGAAGCTTTGCGCCCAGACATTTACGAAAGATATAAGCAAACTTAGCTGTTGCGCGTAATATCGGCAGGCAATTCGAATAATTTAATTATTTAAATTCTCAATAACTTTTTTTATAACGGTTTTAAAATTACTTTCGCTACCGCCATAAATTTCAAGCAATTTTATGCGTAAAAACGGTTCCCAGTATTTGTCTATATGCGTTTGGACCTCCCCGGCGGCGGCATCTATGGGATATGCCGAAAAAATCCTGCAAATATCCAAAAACATAGACTTAATTTCATCGTTCCCTTTCAATAAAGGCTTGAAATCCCTTGAGGCGAAAGGCGCGTCGGCTTTGTTTATAGAAACCGCGGTTACTTTATATTCCGGCGTTTCCGTTGACCAGTCTGCGTATTCGCTTGTTAAAATATTTGTTTTAAATTCGGGAAAATGGAAAGTGGTAGCGGCAACGCCGGACATAACCCTATCGCTAATTTTAGCATTAAGGGTAACAGCGCCTTTTTTACTTTTAATAATAACTAAACTGCCGTCCGTTATATTAAGTTTTTCCGCGTCTTCTTGGCATATCTCCAGCACGTCGCGCTCATACCATAAACTGTTAAAACTCTTTCGCGTATTATTAGAACAGTTATATTGATAAAGGTTTCTTACGGTGGTTAAAACAAAAGGATATTCTTCCGAAACTGCGTCTTTCGAGCCTATAAATTTAGTAATCGTAAATCTGCCTTTGCCGCGCACAAACTTATCTTTATGAAGAATGGGCGTGCCCGTTTGATTTTCGATGTTAACCGGCCACTGGACAGAACCTATTTTTTCCAATAAATCATAGCTTACGTTTGAAAACTGCGGCGTAGTAAGCGCGATTTCATCCATTATGTGCGACGGATGATAGTAATACGTTTTATAGCCTAAGGCTTGCGAAATTCCAGCAATAATCTGCCAGTCCTGCAACCCCGCTACAGGTTCTATAACTTTCCTTACCCTCTGCAGCCGCCTCTCCCAGTTTGTGAAAGTTCCGTCTTTTTCAAGGAATGACGAACCGGGAAGTATAACGTGCGCATATTCGGCAGTCAAAGTTTGAAACAAGTCGTGCACGACTACGGTTTCCATTTTTTTTAAAGATTCGATAATCCTATTTGAGTCGGGGTCTGTTTGGACAATATCTTCGCCCATAATATATATTCCCTTAAACCTGCCGTCTAAACCCGCCCTCAACATATCGGGAAGCCTCATGCCGGGAACTCCGTCTAATTTTACGTTCCAGACTCTTTCAAACAACGCTCTGGCTTTTTCGTCCGAAACATGCCTGTAACCGGGCAGAGAAGAAGGTTCCGCTCCCATATCGGCCGCGCCCTGAACGTTGTTCTGCCCCCTGAGAGGACTGACGCCGACGCCTTTTCTGCCTATGTTTCCGGTTGCCATAGCTAAATTTGCTATCGCAAGAACTCCGGTAGAACCCTGTAAATGTTCGGTTACGCCCAAACCGTAAAATATCGAAGCGTTGCCTGCTTCGGCATATAAACGCGCCGCTCCTTCTATGTCTTTTTTTGGCACGCCGCTTATTTTAGATGCATTTTCGGTTGAATTAGATTCGTTAAGTATAAAATCTTTCCACAACCTGAAAGATTCTTCGTCGCACCTTTCTTCTATGAAATCTTTTTTAATAAGATTTTCTTTTAAAATATAATGGGCTATTGAGTTTAGAAGTATAACGTTGGTGCCCGGAAGCGGCCTTAAATGAAAATTCGCCCGCACATGAGGGGATTTTGCAACCTCCGTTTTTCTTGGGTCCATCACTATAAGCTTCGCTCCTTGCCGCGCGGCTTTCCTGATAAAAGAACCTACCACGGGATGGGCTTCGGTTGGATTAGAACCTATTATCATTATTAAATCGGATTCAAACAGCGAACTTAAATCCTGCGTTCCGGCTCCCGCGCCAAAAGCGACTCCAAGACCGTATCCTGTAGGCTGGTGGCAAACTCTGGCGCACGTATCTATATTATTATTATGAAAAACCGCCCTCACTAATTTTTGCATTAAATAATTTTCTTCATTGGTGCATCTTGAAGAACTTATTGCGCCTATAGCATTAATTCCGTAATTTTTTTGAATTTTTTTAAATCTATCCGCAATAAAACCGAAAGCTTCTTCCCAAGAAACCTGTCTGAACGGCAAATCTAAATTTTCCCTTATAAGAGGATGCTTAAGCCTGTCTTTGCTTTTGGCATAGCCGAAGGAAAACCTGCCTTTTATACAGGAGCGCCCATAATTTGAAAGGCTTTCGTCAACGGGAACCGCCCTTATAATGTTGTCTCCTTTTGTTTCAACGTTAAACGAACATCCCACTCCGCAATAACCGCAAGTTGTCCTTGTTTTTTTAAAAGGCTTGCCGTATTCCGCAAAGCCTTTTTCAATAAGCGCGCCCGTCGGACAAGTTTTTACGCAGGCGCCGCAGGAAACGCATTCGGAGTTGAAAAAGCTGTTTGCTTTACCCCAGCCTGCTTTTATAATGGAATTAAATCCTCTGCCTGCTACCGTAAGGGCAAAATTGCCCTGAATTTCCGCACAAGCCCTGACGCATCTTGCGCAGACTATGCACCTTTTGGGGTCGAATAAAAAATAAGGGTTGGAATCGTCAACCGGAATATTTAAATGGCTTTTTCCCCTGAACCTTATTCCGTTTAAACCGAAATAAGAAGCCGCGGTCTGAAGTTCGCATATACCGTTTTTAAAGCAGGTTAGGCAGTCGTTTGGATGGTCCGAAAGGTATAGCTCCATTAAGGTTTTTTTCAAAGAAAAAAGTTCGTCGGAAACGGTTTTTATTTTCATTCCGCTTTCCGCGTATAAAGAACATGACGGCAAATATCCTTTCTTCCCTTCGACGATGACGCCGCAAAGCCTGCAAGAGCCGTAAGGGAGCAGCCCTTTATAATCGCAGAGTGAAGGAATGTAAATGCCGTTTTGTTTCGCGGCTTGCAATACGGTAATACCCGGCTCGGCATTAACAATGTTGCCGTCTATTTCAATTTTTATATTTTCTCTAAATTTTTCGTATTCTACGCTCATTTTTTAATGTTTCTATAAATTATTTTAGGCTTTTATGATTTCATTTTTATAATAAGCCAGCAGGCTTCTAACCGGCATATGCACTCCGGCCCCAAAACCGCATAAGGAAAGATGTTTCATGGATTCCAGAATTTCGTCTATTATTTTAAAATTTTCTTCAATATTCTGTTTTTTAAAAATCCTTTCGAACAGCTCTTTTATCCTCATTGTTCCTATTCTGCACGGTGCGCATTTGCCGCAGGATTCGTCTATAAAAAAATCTAAGGAGCTCGAAAGCCTGTATTGCAAATCCGTATTATTATCGAAAACAACTACGCCTCCGTGACCAAGCAATCCGCCTTTTTCTGACACGCCTTCGTAGGAAAGATTTAAGTCCGGAAACTCTTTGCTTAACGGAAAATAAGCTCCGAGAGGTCCGCCTATCTGGACCATTTTTGCGGTTTCATATACTCCGGCAAGATTTAATAGCTCTTTAAGGGCAACGCCTAAAGGCATTTCAAAAATCCCCGGATTTTTAACCGCTCCGGAAACCTGAAAAGGCATCGTCCCCTTAGAATTTTCCGTACCTAAAGATAAAAAATATTCTAAATTTGAATTATCTTTAAGAATATAGGCGGCATAGGCAAACGTCAATACATTGTTTAAAACGGTAGGACGGCCGTATAAACCGCTTACGGCAGGAACGGGCGGCCTCATTCTCACGGCGCCTCTTTTATTTTCGATGCTTTCCATAAGAGCCGTTTCTTCCCCGCAAAGATAACTGCCCCCGCCGGTTATCAAATCGATGTCGAATTCAAAGCCTGAGCCTAAAATATTTTTGCCGAGATAACCCGTCTTCTTCAATAAATCGAGAACGCTTTCGATTATTAACTTTGCCCTCGCATATTCCGCCCTTAAATAAATATAACCCGATACGGCCCCCGTTATCAAGCCGGCAATAATCATTCCTTCTATGACGGACACAGGATCGTTTTCAAGCATAATCCTGTCGGCATAAGCTCCCGAATCACCCTCGTCGGCGTTACATATTATATATTTAACGCCCGATTTTTCTTTAAAAACGGTTTCCCACTTTATGCCTGCAGGAAATCCCGCCCCACCCCTGCCCCTGAGCTTCGACCGTTTAAGTTCATTTATAAGTAATAGTTTGCCGTCATCCCCTCTGCTCTTAATTTCGGCGATGACCCTTTTTAGCGCGCTAAACCCGCCGGCATTTACGTAATCCTCTGCCGATAACGGGTTTATATTGCCGCACCTTTTAAATATAAGAAGTTCTCCGTAATTTTTCGGTTTTTTAAAATCGGCAAAATTAATGGAATTAGAATTTTTAACGGCGGACGCGGAAAGCGTTTTGATTATTGCGTCGAAAGTTTCCGGCGTTACTTTTTCATATAATATGCCGTCAATCTCAACCGCCGGAGAAGCGGCGCAATGCCCGAAGCAATAAACATAATCCAAAAAATACTTTCCGTCGGAACTGTATTTGCCGAAATCAAGATTCAGGCTTGCTTTTATATGTTCTATTAATTGTTTGGAACCGGCCGCTTCGCAGCTTTCGGACCTGCAAACGACAATTTTATGATAAGCGCTGCCGCTCTCGGCATCCGTTTTATAACTCCTGAAAAAACTTAAAAAACCGTAAACTTCGGCTTTAGAAATATTCAGGCTTTCGGCTATCTGAGGTATGGCATCTTCAGGTATATATCCTATTTCTTCGTTTATGCCGTTTAATACATAAAACAAAGAGCCTTGCCTGCCTTTGGATTCGTCGGTTAAGCGCAAAATCAACTTATCAAGCGTTTTCATTTCGCTGCAATACTTCAAATGTTTAAATAATTAATTAATGTATTTGACGATTATATTAAATTATAGCATATAAAACGGTGCAAATTAGGAATGAAAAGACGGTGCGCAGGTCCGCATTTTCGGCAGGAATGGGCAAAAAAAACGGAAGAAAACGACAAGTTTTAATATAAACTTAAGAGGCTTTCAGCATATCCATAAATTTTAAAAATCCCGATATTATAGCTTCCGGTTCGGGCGGACACCCTTTTATATTCATCGCTACTTTTAAATGCTTTGAAACGGGACCGCATACCGAATAGGAATCTTTAAACGGTCCTCCGGTTTCGGGACAATCTCCCGCCGTAATTACAAACTTAGGCGACGGAATATTTTCATAAGTCTTTAACAGCGGGTTAAGCATATTCCTTGTTACGCAACCGGTTACTATAAGAATGTCCGCGTGCTTCGGGGAAGCGACAAATTTTATGCCGAACCTTTCCAAATCATAATAAGGATTGGAAAGGGCGGCAAGCTCGTTTTCGCAGGCATTGCAGGAACCGCTGTCCACAAGCCTGACGAATAAACTTCTCCCGAATACCTCGTCAACCGAGCGTTTTAATTCATCCCCTTTGATTAAAACAGAATCGCAGTTGCAGGCAGCAATATTCTGCGTCTTATTTTTAAATAATATTTTGCCCAGAAAGCTCATATATTACCATCCGTTATAAATATATATTTTTTATAATGACCTATTTCATAGTTTATATCGGCAATTTTAAAACTACAATCACATATCGTTGCCAGAATAAGATAAATTTAGGCTTTTGTTTATCAAAGGAAAATCGGCGATTATATTTCCCAATACTCCGTACTGGATGGACGGCCATATTCTGAAAGACGGATCTATGTATTTAATCCTGAAAATCTTTCCCTTATCGTCCGCCATTATATAGAAAAAAGCGTTACCCCTTGAAGTTTCGGAATTGCCGACCGCATATCGGTAAGCTTCAGGCTTATTTCCATAAGCAACGGCAATATCCCCTTCGGGCAAATTAATTAATAAATCAGAGATTATTTTCTTGGAAGCGTAAATTTCCTTAATTCTTAAAGCCGTTCTTGCAAAAACATCCCCGCCGTCAAGCAAAACAGGTTTCAGATTCAACTTATCGTATATAAGATAAGGAAATTCAACTCTGGAATCACGGAGCAATCCTGACGCCCTTGCGCTTATGCCGCACAAAGAAAGCTCTTCTGCCGTTTTATTATTAATTTTTCCGGTAAATTCAAGCCTGTCTAAAACGGTAGAAGAATTTAAAATAAATTCTTCGGAATCTTTTATGATATTTTCGACTTTCTTAACGGCCTCTTCTATTGTCTTAAGTTTTGCAGAATCAAGGTCTAAATTGACGCCTCCTACGGTTAAGGAATTAAATAAAAACCTGTGCCCGCTTAAATTTTTATTGAGTCTCATCAACTCTTCCTGCAGCGCAAACAAGTTCTGCGCGGGCAGGGCAAAACCGATATCCATAAAAATCCACGCAACATCACGCACATAGTTCCATATTCTTTCAAGCTCCCCAAGAATAACTCTTATATATTTAGCCCTTTCGGTTATTTCAATATTTAAGATGCTTTCGGCGGCCTCAAGATAACTGATAGCAATATTTACGTTGTTGTCTCCGGAAATCTTTGCGGCTAAATTCAGGGCATCTTTAAAATCTTTGCCTTCGCAAACTTTTTCTATGCCCCTGTGTTTCCAAAAATGCCTTATTTCGAGCTGTAGAACCGGCTCCCCCGCAAGGGAAAACCTGAAATGTCCCGGTTCGATAATTCCGGCATGCACCGGTCCGACAAGCACTTCAAAAATTCCTTCGCCCGAAACCTCTTTAAACTTATATTCGCCGTATCTCTTTATTTCGGGAATTAAATTATTGTAATCCTTTCTTAATGGGTGGACAGAAGAATCCCAATTTTCCGGATACAGCATTAAAGGCCTCAAATCGGGGTGCCCTGCGGGTAAAAGTCCGAATAAATCGTATATCTCGCGCTCGTACATTTTGGCGGCGGGCCAGATTTTAGATATAGACTGAAAACTTTCGTCGGCTTTGACGAAATATTCGTCTATCCCATTGCCGCCGCCGAAAAAGTATCTGACGGTAAATTTAGAATTTAAGGCTCTCTCGTCCGCCGCGGCAATGCCGAGCAGATATTTTCCCGAACCTCTTAGATTATCTGCCGAATTTACAAAATCGCTTGATTCGACATTATGTTTATTGAGCAAAATCTTATCCATTTAAAAAATTATCTTGCCTCCAAATTCTGCAGACGCCGATTTTACTATGCTTAAAAAAGGCACCGGAATGTAAAATAAAAATAAACAGGAAACCAATAAAAGAATCAACGGAACATATACCATAAAAGGATGCACCGCCTTTTCGGTTTTTTTACCGCTATTATCTTTAACCGCTATATGCTCCGTGTTTTCGCCTTCAAGTTCATTTGCTCCTTCCCCATTGTCCTTGTTTCCCGTGTACATTTGAAGAACTTTGCCGAAAAGTCCTATAAAAATAAAAATCAACAGGATAAAAACTAAAAACCCTAGCAATACATTGCTTCTGAATACGCCCGTCATAATATAAATCTCTCCTATGAACATCGCGAACGGAGGCATTCCGCTTATACCCATAGCGCCTAAAACAAGAACTATCCCGGTAATAGGTAAATTCTTCGACAGGCTTATTATTTTTTCGATTTTCCTTTCATGCGTAACCGCAAGAACGTTTCCAGAGGATAAAAATAATAATCCCTTATTCAAAGCATGAAAAAATATCTGAAAAAGACTTCCTATAACGGCGATTCCGCCTATGCCGAAACCCAATGCTATGAGCCCCATATTTTCCATGGAAGAAAATGCAAAAAGCCGCTTATAATCGGTCTGTTTTATTATTGAAAACGCCGAAACCGTAATAGTAAAAAAACCGAAGCCTATTAAAAAATACCTGGGGTAATATATGCCCGCCGCCCCGTTTATCTGATAAAATCTTAAAATGCCCAGAAGCGCGGTATTAAGCAAAACCCCGGACAACAAGGCGCTTACCGGACTTGGGCCCTGCGAATGGGCATCTGGGAGCCAATTATGCATAGGGGCAAATCCGACTTTCGTTCCAAAACCGACAAGCGCGAGAACAAATGCAAGCATAAGAAAATTCTTGTCTAATTCCGAACCCGCCCGCATAATATTTATAAAAGATAGGGACTTTAAGCTTTCGCCGTAAACCTGCGAAGTCGTAAAATATAGAACGACTATCGCAAATAGCCCTATCGCTATGCCTACCGAACACATAATGACGTATTTCCAGGTAGCTTCGAAAGATTCCTTGGTTCTATTGAAAGAAACTAATAAAGCCGTAGCCAACGTCGTCGCCTCTAGACCGGTCCAGTAAATGCCCAGATTATTCGACAATATGGAAGACATCATACTTAAAATAAATAAATTTTTCCAAAAATAGTAAAATCTGAATTTTCTTTTCGATATGCCCCCGGCTATTTCGGTTCTGACATATCCGAACGAATAAAACGCTACAAACAATTCAAGGGTCGAAACCGTTATAAGTATGACTAAATTAATATAATCCACAAAGAAAAAACCGCCCAAGAAAACCGTAATAGAATTAAAAGACAGGGCTATTGCGGTAACCGCGCAAAATACAAGAACGGATACCGCCAACTGCAGGTAAGACATCAGTAAAACATCGGCAAAAATCGAAACTATTAAAGCAACCGCCGGAAGTATCAATATTAACTCATACATTTTTAGTTTTAATCCCTTTTAAAGTTTATGCGTCAACGTTTCTTCTCAGATTTAATATAAGAATGGACAATATAAGTATGCTTACAAAGAGGTCGAAAAGCACGCCTAATTCAACCAGAAGAGGCATTCCATGCGTAATGCTGTTAGCCGCTAAAAAAATTGCGTTGTCTATCGTCAAAAATCCTATAATCTGGGAAAATAACGTTTTT
>JAJXZU010000123.1:0-3297 GCA_021779895.1 bacterium | reverse complement strand
GCTCGATACCTGCGGGAACATAGATATGATAGTTTCAAATTCCAACGCAAAATTTTATGCCGAAAATTTAGGCATACCTTTGCTTAGAGCGGGGTTTCCGATAATAGACGAAATAGGGCACAATTATAAGCATTATATACTTTACGGCGGAGCCATAAATCTTGCCGTTGAAAGCGCAAATTTGCTGAATAAAGAATAATTTAATAAGGGGGTTGAAAATGAAAGTAGGTTTCGCGACGAATGATAATATTTTAATCAATGACCACTTTGGATGGGCTAAAAATTTTGCGGTATATGAAATTAACAGGGACGGATTTAAATTTTTGGAAAACAGATATTTCGAAGAAGAGATTGAAGAACTTAATAAGATAGATAAAAAAATTGAAGGGTTGCGCGATTTAAAGATTATCTTCGTGGAAAGCATCGGCGGCACGGCAGCCGCCCGGGTCGTAAAATCCGGCATTCATCCGGTTGTCAAGAAAGGGGACGGACTTAACGCCGCCCCACTTAAAATAGAAGCGGTTATGGAAGAACTTCAAGCGGTATTATCGAAAAACCCGCCTCCATGGCTGAAAAAGATTATTTTTAAAGAAAGCGGCACGAACCTTGCATATTCATAAATTATGGAAGACGAGAAAGGTTTAAATTTAAACGTAAAAGTTTTAGTCGTCGACGATTTAAAGGAAAGAAGGGAGGAACTTAAACTTATTTTAAATTCCGTAACGGCTAATATATATGAAGCCGACAACGGAGCAGCGGCAGTCGTAGCCGCGGAAGAATTTAAGCCGGATATTATATTTATGGATATAAAGATGCCGTCGATGGACGGAATTACCGCCTGCAAAAAGATTATGGAGAAAACCCCGGTTCCGGTTATTTTTTTAACAGCCGGAGCCGGCGACGTGAAAGATTACGATAATTATATGGAAGAATTGAAAGGGTCGGGCGCATTCTCTTATATTATAAAACCTGCAAGAAAAAGCGAAATTTTAGCGCAGACGATAATTGCAATAGAAAATTTTAAGAAATTCCAGAATATAAAAAAAGAGAATGAGAGCTTAAAGCAATATATAGAGGACAGGAAATTAATCGGCAAAGCAAAAAATATACTAATAGAAAAAGAGGGGATTTCCGAAAAAGAAGCGCATAACAGGCTGCAAAGATTAAGCATGAACAGCGGACGCCCTATAGGCGAAATAGCTAAAGCTATTATTTTAACGGATTCATAAAAATAATTAAAATAAAAACAGGAGGCAGTTTATGGAAATGGTCAGAGCGGTTATAAGGCCTGAAAAAGAAAAAGACGTTCTTAAAGCGCTTGAGGAAAACGGATTTGTTTCCGTTACGAAGATGCATGTTTTCGGAAGAGGCAAGCAAAAGGGGATTAAAGTAGGCGAAGTAGTTTACGACGAACTCCCGAAGCTTGAGTTGATGATAGTCGTTAATAAAGAAGACGCAAACAGGGTTTGCGATATTATTCAGGAAAATGCGGTAACGGGGCATATCGGCGACGGCAAGATATTCGTAATACCGGTATCAAATACTTATACCGTAAGAACGGGAGCCGAAGGCTTATAATTTAATTATTTTAATTAATGAGGTTTTTTATGGAATCAAAATTCGAGGAAAACGTCGTCGAGGTTATTGCTATAATTAGAAGGCATAAAATTCAAGAAACTAAAGAAGCGTTAAGCAAAGAAGGTTTCGACCAAATGACCTTTTATTCGGTACACGGCAGGGGAAGGCAGAAGGGCCGCGGAGGACTCGCGAACGAACTCGATCCGGGATTGAATTTAATTGCAGGCAAATCCGATATAGCCGATAACGATTATAGTTTTTTGCCTAAAAGAATGTTATCTCTGGCGGTTAAAGAAGACGATTTGGATAAAGTCGTAAAAATTTTAATACAAGTAAATAAAACAGGGCATTACGGCGACGGAAAGATATTCGTTTTGCCTGTGAGGCTAGTAGAGAGGATAAGAACGGCTGAAGAAGGGCTTTATGCTATAAGCTGAAACCGGCGATTGTTTTTTTCAAAAGACAGCAACGCCGCTTTGAATTGTATTCCGCCGCCGCCCGACCAGCCTCCTAATTTGCCGCCTGAGGCTATTATCCGGTGGCATGGAAGAATAATAGGAGTTTTATTAATAGATAAAGCGGTTGCGCATGCTCTCGAGTATTTTTCGTTATACCCCGCTTTAACCGCAAGTTCTTTGTAGGATAAGGTTTTGCCGTATTTTACGTTTTGCAGGGCTTTCAGTATATTTGCGGAAAAATCGGAATATAAAGAAAAATTTACCGGAACTTCGCTGAAATCCGCTAATTTGTTTGAAAAATAGTCGTCTAAAAGATTTATTAATTTATAAAGATGAGGCAGGAGATTTAATTCGCTTTCGGAAACAGGCGGCATTTCCCTTTTATATTCCGTAGGTTTACCGCCCGTCCCGTATGTTATTTCTATTTCCTCTATGTGTTTTTCATCGGCATTTATTTCTATACTTATATCCGAACCCGATATTTTTGTTTTAAATTCAAAAACATACATAGGTTAAATTCGCAATGTTTTTAATTTTAATGTCCGCAGCTGCCGCCTGCGCAGGAGCATGAAGGAGCAGGAGCCGCGCCGGCCTTGCTTTCTTCCTTGGATTTTTTTGCTTTGCCGCTGCCGCCGGAACTTGAATAATCGGTTTTATACCAGCCGGAGCCTTTTAGGACGAAACTTGAATTTGAAATAAGTTTTTCTAATTTTCCTCCGCATTTATCGCATTTTTCAAGCGGCTTTTCATTAATACCCTGAATTACCTCGATGTAATTTCCGCAATCTTTGCATTTGTATTCCCTGATAGGCATTTTAATTTTTTACCTCCTTAAAAATATGTATCGTTATTTTAATTATAACATAAATATCGAAATCTTTAAATACGGTTTTACATAGTTTACATATTTGAATAATTTTATAATATAATATATAAAAATATATAAATAAAGGAATTATTGCGTTATGGAAAATATTCAAATGCTGGATTATTTCAAATCTTTAAACGGCGATATTCTAAACGATGTTAAAGCCATGTTTAAGGAGGAGGTTCATAAAGCGGGAGAAAATATTTTCTTAGAAGGTGATAAATCAAAAGGCATATATTTTGTGGCAGAAGGAACGGTTAAGGTTTATAAGTCTTCAAAGGACGGCAGGGAACAAATTCTTAAACTTATTTACCCGGGGGATTCGTTTAACGACGTAACCGTTTTTGCGAAAGACGTTAATCCCGCCTCGGCGGATGCCGTTACCGACGTAAA
>JAJXZU010000214.1:0-3298 GCA_021779895.1 bacterium | reverse complement strand
ACGATTTTCCGTTGAAATTAAAAAAAGCCTTATCCTCTCCGAATCTCTTAGACTCTCCGCCTGCAAGTATTATACAGCTAATAGCGCTCATTTATCGTTATTTCGATTCTATCCTGATTTTTCCTCTCTGGCCGTGTCCTTCGCTTAGGGTAACCTCAAAATAGTTTAGCGGATTGAACATTTCTTTATTTTTTAAATCTAACGCAAGCTCGTTTGCAAAATAAACCGTCAGGTCTTCTATGTTGAGAGAAGGACTTTTTATTTTAAAAATATCGGCCTTAGGTATAATATACAGCTTGCCGTTTATCTCTATCCTGTAATGAAGAACTTCTTCCGTAACTCTCTGGACGCTTTCCGGATAGTCCGCCAGTAAAATTTTATCCTCGAATAAAGAGCATATTCTTTTTATTACCGCCTTTAAATTATATAAGTGGACTATCCTTCTCTTGTCGTCGAACTCCCCATCGACCAGCACATCGACATAATGAAAATGGGGATGTATCCGCGAGCAGTCGCCTCTCCCCGGCACTATATGCATGCATTCGAAAGTTAAACCGGCTTCTTTTCCGATAAGCTCTACTCTCATAATGGAATAATTAACCTCTCGATATTATTCGTAAAGAAAATTTTTGAGCATGCCGCTGGGCAGCAGCCTCAATCCGCCGCATCTCTCTCCGGAAGATTCGCATACGTCGCTCACATTCTTGCATAAAGTAATTTTAGACCCTTTTATTCTAAAAAACTGCCTATCGTTCGATTTATCTTTCTTAAAATCCAAACCGCTTCTTTGCAATATTTTATATGGGTCGGCGTAATACTTTGAATAAAAAGGCTTGGCCGTTTTATCGGACATTTCAATAAACTGCAAATCAAACCCGTTTTCAGCACAGTAATCTATCATATTTTTCAAACATTTTTTGCTTGAATTTAAACCTTTCAATAAAAGATTGTTTATTTCTACGTTGTATCCGTTTTTTTTAAGCATATTAAGTCCGGCGACAACCTCTCCGAACAGGTTCTTGCCGGTAATATATTTATAAACGTCCGAATCTAAAGTATCTAGGCTGACCGATACTTTATTTATTATATTGGGGCTTAAATCTTTTATTCTTTTTTTAATCAGCGTGCCGTTGGTAGTAATAAAGAGTTCTATGTCGGCAATGTGTTTGATTTTATATAAAAGATTTTTTAAATCTTTAAACAACAGGGGTTCTCCGCCGGTAAATTTTACTTTTTTAAGGCCGAATTCCCTTAATAAATATATTGTATTTATTATGTCTCCCGTTTGGATAACGGAAGGCATTTTTTTTGAAACCCCTTCATTATGGCAGTAAAAACAGCGCTCATTGCATCTGCTGAGCAAAGACACTCTTAAGGACGGAATTTTAAATTCAAATTTTCCCCGGTTAAACTCATATTCCTTGTCGTTAAACATTTTAAATAAATACGGCTTCATCGAAAACCTTTAATATATTTTAATATTATCAATAAAATTTAAATAAAACAATTAATATAAAATCTCATAATCGTTTAAGGTAACCTGTATAGTACTCCCCGCCTCTATAGCCGAGACTTTCTCTTCCATAACAAAACTGCCGTCCGCCTGTATCATAGGACTTAGGGATCTTGCGGCGGAAGGAGGCTTAGGCGCCGGTATTACCGATGCGTACAGAAAGCCGTTTTCTTTTGTCAGTTTTACCTGAAAATATTTCCTGATACCTTCTTCCTTTGAAACATTATGTTTCAAAACTGCCTGAACCGTCGGATATCTTTTATATACATTTTTGGAATTCGTCATTTTCTGTATAGACGGCCTCACGAAAAGGTCGAAAGTTATCAGGACGGAATACGGCCAACCGGCGAGAGCAAATATCGGGGTTCCTCCGTTTAAAACTCCGAACGAAGTCGGTTTCCCCGGAACGAGTTTTACGCCGTGAAACAATAATCTGCCGGTCTTTTCTATAGCCGAAGGGACCAAATCGTAAAAATTGGTAATCTCTTTATTTTCTAAAACTAGAAAACTTGCTCCCGTTCCACCCGTAGAAATTAACAGGTCGTATTTGCCGGAGCCGTCCGCCTTTTCTAAAATTTCGACCAATTTTTCCAGCTTATCCTCTACTATTCCTATAATTTCCGGAATACCCCCGGCGTCTTTTACTAAAGATTTAAGCGCGGTCGTATTTATATCGTAAATTTTATTGGCACCCAGTCTATTCCCGGGCGAAGCTAGCTCGTTTCCGCCGGACAATATTCCTATTACCGGCTTTTTATATACCGGCACCGAATTTAAACCGATTCCGGATAAAGCCGCGATATCGCAAAATCTTATACTGTGCCCCTTTTGAAATAATATTTCGCCTGCTTTTATGTCGTCTCCTACGGGCGATATATAAGAACCTTTTTCTATTGGTTTTTTATATACCATTTGTCCGCCGGAATATTCTTCGGCATTTTCTATTAATACGACGCTGTCGGCATTAGGCGGTATAGGAGCTCCGGTAGTTACAAAAGCGGCTTCTCCCGAACTCAAAGGAGCGATTTCATTTGAATAACCCGCGGTAATTCGGCTTTTAACTTTAAACGCTTCTATGTTTTTTTCGGAAAAATCAGAAAACATTAAGGCAAACCCGTCCACGGCAGACCTTTTAAAAGGAGGCACGTCGGTTGCGGGAATTATATCTTCCGATATAATTCTGCCTAAGCCTTCTTCTACAGGTATTTTTTCCGAGGCGGTTATTTTTTTAATATTCGCCTCGGCTGTTTCCAATAAACTTCCTGCCGTTTTATCGCTCATATTTGAATTTACGGACAATTTTTTAGAAGTAGGGTTCTACCGGGTAAGTTTTAATGCCCGATTTTTTAATCAAATTTAAAGCCTTGTCTTCGTCTCCGAGGCTAACGAATATCGTTGCGTGATACGGCGTAACGCTCGCAACGTTTCTGCCTAAAATATGAATATCCGCTTTTTTAAGAATTTCTTCAGCCTTGTCGAAATCCCCGTTTATATATTCGACCCTTATAGGGGCATTGTAAACGGTTCCTGCGGCTAATATATCTGCCATAAACAAACCTCCGTATTTTTTAAAATTCGCTATATGATAAAAATCAACCTACTTTAACCGGATTATCCGTATCGTTAGTCGAAGAAGTTCCCATCGGCGTATGCGGAGCAATAAACCCGAATAGATGCTCCGTTAATTTTCTGGCCGTTTTCTCCCTGTCTATAGTGGATATTCTGTTTATATTTCCGAACCAGAGCGCATCCGTAGAGCACAGCGTGACGCATGCCGGCAGAAGC
>JAJXZU010000221.1:0-3308 GCA_021779895.1 bacterium | reverse complement strand
AATCCAGGGCATCGTCCATAAGCTGAAACGCAATTCCTATATTTAAACCGTAATCGTAAAGATTTTTTATGCAGTTATGGTCTTTACCCGCTATTATGGCTCCCGCCTGCGAAGCGCAGGCAAAAAGAACCGCCGTTTTCTTTATGATTATATCTAGATAGTCTTCTTCGGTAGTCTTGACGTCCGCGGTTTTTACAAGCTCTTTAACTTCCCCCTCCGCCATAAGCGTCGTGGCGTCGGAATATGCCTTTATAATTTCGGAGTCGTCTAGGGCAGATAAAATTTTAAAGGACTTGGCGAATAAATAGTCTCCTACGAGGACGGAGGCTTCATTTCCGAAAACTATATTTGCCGACGACTTGCCCCTTCTTAAGGGAGCATTATCGACTACATCGTCGTGCAGGAGGGTAGCCGTATGGATAAATTCTATAACGGCGGCTAACGGGATATGGCTGCCGCCTTTATATCCGCAAATCTTCGCGGATACTATGAGAAGTATGGGGCGTATCCTCTTTCCGCCGCTTGAAATTACATATTTTGCGACTTTATGGATTAACGGGGTTTCTGTTATAAGGTGGGTTTCAAACTGCTCTTCCACTCTTTTAAGTTCGTCTTCTATGTAACTGAAAGAAATATTCCGCAAATTTTAATCTCTTTTTAAGGTTTATTAATTTATTTTATTTTAGTTAGACTAAATATTCAATAATTTTTTTTAACTTTGAAACGGGATGAAGGTTTATGCCGGAAATGCCCTTTAAGCTTTTAACGGCGTTAAAGTTCGACTGGGGAAGCAAAACGTCGCCGAAACCCATATTCATGGCTTCCTTTATTCTTGCTGCGGGATTGGCTACGCCTCTTATTTCGCCGGTCAGGCCTACTTCTCCGAATGCCGTAAAATTGGAAGGCAGAGGCTTTTCCATATAGCTCGATGCCAGCGAAAGCGCAACGGGCAAATCTACCGCGGGTTCCTGTATGCTTATGCCTCCGAATATTTTAACGTAAATCTCCTTAGAAGAAAGTTTTATGCCTTCTTTCTTTTCTAAAACCGCCGAAATAATAGAAACCCTTCCGCCGTCTATGCCAAGGCATACCCTTTTTGGAACAGGCATATAAGAAGGAACGACTAGAGCCTGGACCTCCACGAGCATCGCCCTGGTGCCTTCTAGACACGGGGTAACGACCGAACCGGGCGAACCTTCCTGCCTTTCCGACGTAAAATACGCCGATGGATTTTTTACGCCTGTTAACCCGTTTTCCGACATTTCATAAATTCCGGCTTCGTCGGTAGAGCCGAACCTGTTTTTATAGCATCTTAAAATCCGGTATGAGTCCCTTTTGCTAGAATCGAAATATAAAACCGTATCTACTATATGCTCCAGCGTTTTCGGTCCGGCAAGACCGCCCTCTTTATTGACGTGGCATACAAGGAAAACCCCGCAGTTTTTCTTGAGGCATAATGAAGTTATCTCATGTGCCGTCTCCCTCAGTCCGTTGATGCTGCCGTATGCCGAGTCCGTTTGCGGAACGGTTATTCTTTGAATAGAGTCTATTATTATAAAACCGTATCCGCCGTTCTCTATGGAGTATAAAATTTCATTTATATCGTTCATGGCCTGAAAAAACAATGCCTTAGACTCTATTTTGAGCCTTTTTGCCCTTAAAATAATCTGGTTTAAAGATTCTTCGGCAGATATATAGAGGGTTTTTATGCCTGCGGACGCAAGTTTTTCCGCAACCTGAAGCATAAGAGTCGATTTTCCTATTCCGGGTTCTCCGCCTATAAGGATACTCTGTCCGGCAACCAGTCCGGAACCGACCGATACGTCGAATTCTTTTATTCCCGTTGAGATTCTATCGAGAGGACCGTAATTTTGGGCATCAAGCGTCGTTACGGGCGGGGCTGACGGAAGTTTCTTTCCGAATTTTACGGCTTTAAGGGATTCTACTTCCGCCGCAATCTCTTCCATAGTATTATAGCTGTGGCATTCAGGACATCTTCCGACCCATTTTAAAGAAGCGGCGCCGCAATTTATACATTTATACATTTATATTTTCGGTTTTGGCTATAAAATCGAGTATATGCCGGTTTTTTTCGTCAAACGCCGTATCGAGAAATAGAGAAACTTCCTTTTCGCAGTTTTTCGTATCTATCGTAACGCCTTTATTTTTAATGACTATGACATTAGCATCGAATCTTGTTCTTGAGCTTTTTATATATTCTTCGTCCGCCGCAAAAACCGCCCTTACGTTTTTAAATTTATTAAGCATAACGGTAATCGCTCCGCAATCTCCGGCTAATAAAGCAATGCCGAATTCCAGCCTGCGTTCTTCGAGCGCCTTGCCTAATTTTAAAGCCATTTTAAATATGTCTTTCGGCTGGTCTATTCTAGACGGTCCTATGTCGTATAAGCTTGTCCACTTAGTATCTAAATATATCCCGACTTTTTCCTTAAAGAAAAAACTTTCCTTATCGGAAAATATCCCGACTTTCAACGCTTTTTTTTCGGTTTTAAGAGAAGTATTTACCCAGTCTTTAAGCTGCATAGCCATTTTATTATTATACACTATATAATACGAAAAATGGCAGATTTTTTTCTTTTTCTTCTAAATAAAATAAAGGTATTAAAATAAAGGTATCAGATTTGAAATCTGATACCTTTATTTTTTGGAACATACGCCGTTACTTATAATACTCATCGAACGACGGCCACAGGCGTTTTATATTTTCTTCTATGCCCGAGGCGTCTTTCATTAAAGGATATAATTCGGACCTTTTTTTAGCGGCATTAAAGAGAGGCTTTTTAAAAACGGATTCCAGTTCTTCTTTGTAGTCTTCTAATAAATTGCGCGACGTCCTAACGCTTTCCGCGGCATAATCTCCAGCCATGCCTCCCGATATTACCGCGCTTAAAATACCCGCGCCGGTAACAGGATGCGTCAAGCCCGCCGCATCTCCGCATAAAGCGATATTGCCGTCGGTTATTTCATTTAAACCGGAAACGGGAACAAGCCCCGAAGTTTTTTCTATTATTTCCTGGCCGATAAGCCCGGCGTTTCTTATTTCGCTAAGGAATTTAGCGAAAGATAAAGACAGCGGCAGAGCCGATGCCGGTTTTTCTATGCCTATGCCGACGTTCGCAAATTCGCCTTTCGGAAAAACCCAACCGTAACCGTAAGGAATATATGCCCTGAAATAACAGATTACGGAATCGAGTTTTTTTAAAAGGTCTGCTTTTATCTGAACCGCATAAATATAAGCGCTGTTTTTGGGACTAACGAACCCGTTTCTAGGACCGGTTGCGGCGATT
>JAJXZU010000037.1:0-3319 GCA_021779895.1 bacterium | reverse complement strand
CATAGGTATGGACATAGTTTTAGCCGCGGATATTACCCTGTCTATATCCTGCTGGGTCACCTCTCTGCTTTTAACGGCTACTATGCCGCGGGAACTGAAGCCGCGTATATGCGAACCGGCAATCCCGACTACTGCTTCCTGAATTTGATAACCCGCCATAAGTTCGGCATCTTCTACGGCTTTGGTAATAGATTCTACCGTATTCTCAATATTGACTACGACGCCGTTTTTAAGTCCGGCGGAGCCGCTTGTACCTACGCCTATTATTTCTAAAGAATCATTTTTGGCCTCGGCGACTATTGCGCAGACTTTGGTCGTTCCTATGTCTAATCCGACAAAAATGTTATTGTTCTTTTCCAATTCGTCCTCTATTTTTGAACCGATATATATTTATTTTATTTAAAGGCGTCAGGCGACACCGCGTTATTTTTATAATTTGCCGGCAATACCCTGGAGCCCCTGTTTACTTTTATAACCGCTTCATCTTTATATTCTAAGTTTATATAAGGCTTATACTTAATATTAAGCCTGTTGATTTCGTAAAACAGCTTCTTAAGCGTTTTAAGCTTGTTTTTATACATGCCTATGCCGAATTTTATATATAATCCGCTGCCGGTATAAACCGCTATTCCGTTATCTTTTTCTATATGCACCTCGCCGATAAGGCCGGAAAGAATAGAAGCTCTTGCAATTTTTAAAAAATACAACGCCTTCCTGAGCTTCCTAAAATAACCGCCGGCATCACCGCTGTCTATATTTAAACCTGTAATAACCGGATATTTATAGCCTCCGCCGTAACCGGCCCTGCCTATTATATATCCGTTCGGACTTATGTAATAAAGATTATTTTCATAAGATATCATTGCAAACGTTTTCCTTTTTTTTAAAACTATCACTATCTTATCCGGATACTTCTTGTAAACCGTAACGTCCTTAACCCATCTGTCCGATGCGATTAACCTTGAAACCCTTTTTAAATTGACCCCGAGCAGGTTTTCATTTTTACTTAGCTTCGACTGTTTTATAATTTTAATTTTTTCCCCGTAGGTTACTCCCTTACCGCTTACGCTTATTTTTTTAAGAATAAATACCTTCTTTTTAAAAAATAAATAGTTATAAGCTTTATATCCGAAATAACCGCCGGCGGAAATTAAAATAACCGCCGCAGACGCATAAACAGAATTTAAAAAATACTTTTTAAAATTACCTCTATTTGTCCCATTTATTTTCTTGATTTTCTTATTGTTTTTCTTTTTTAATAACGGCATCTTCTATTATATCTTCTACTAACCGGTTAAAACTTATCCCTTTATTTCCGGCAATCATAGGAACTAAACTCAGCTCCGTCAAACCCGGGAGCGTATTAAGTTCGAGAATATAAGCATCGCCCTCGCCGGAAAGTATAATGTCGGCTCTCGAAACCCCCCTGCATCCTATAATTTCATTTGCTTTCACTGCGGCAGCCTCACATTCGTCGTATTCTTCTTTCGTCAGTTCGGGATTAATTAAATATTCGGTCCTGCCTTTAGTGTATTTTGCATCGTAAGAATAAAAAATATCTTTGGGTTTAACCTCGACACAGCCAAGCGGTTTTCCGAAAGCCGCCGCAAATTGTATCTCCCTTCCTTTTATATATTTTTCTATCAATACTTCATCGTCATATTTAAAAGCATTGTTTAATGCATCCTCAAGTTCTTCCTCCATATTTACTATACCGCATCCTATGCTGGAACCGGAAGCGTTAGGCTTAATAAAATAGGGCGGCTCTATATGCTTAAGTTTTTTTCTCAGGAATTCTCCTTTTTCTCCTATTTTAACGGCGATTCCCGGAGGAGTTTTTAATCCGTAGAAATTAAACAACGCTTTCGATTTTATTTTATCCATAGCAAGCGCGCTTGCTAAGACCCCGGAACCCGTGTATGGAATGCCGAATATATCGAGCGCGCCCTGCACCCTTCCGTCTTCTCCGTAAGTTCCGTGAAGAGCTATGAAACATACGTCTATATTTTTTAAATTTTCGGCAAAATTTTCGTCTAAGTCGAAAGTTACGACGTTATAGCCGCTTTCTTTGAGCGAACCTGCAACGGCATTTCCGGTTTTAATCGAAATTTCCCTCTCCGCAGACCTGCCCCCCGCCAAAACGCCGATTCTCAAATTTTTGATACTTTCCCGCATATAAATTAGTAATTTATTGTTTTTTAAATTATCTTTATTTCCGTATTTAGTTTAATACCCCTATGCGATAACGCCTTTTCCTGAATATTTTTTATTAAAGACACGATATCGTCCGGCTTTGCGCCGCCTTTATTAATTATAAAATTAGCGTGTTTTTCGGAAACGGAAACGCCGCCCATGGAAAAACCTTTAAATCCTATTTCTTCTATGACTTTTCCGGCAGAAACGCCTGACGGATTTCTGAAGATACATCCTAAAGAAAATTCGCCGAGCGGCTGCGACGATTTTCTTTTTTTGAAAACCTCGATATTCTCCTTTATTTTTAGCGCGGACGACCTATAAAACTTCAGGTATGCCTTGGTAATGAAGTAGCCGCCTTTAATGCCTCCTATTTCTAAATTGCGGTATGAAAATTTCAAATCGTTTTTTCCAATAATATATTTTGCCCCTTTATCCGTGATAATTTCCACGGCATCGATAATATTTCCTATTACGCTTTCTTTCGAACCGGCGTTCATTCTTACCGCCCCGCCGGCAGTGCCCGGTATCCCGTAAAAAAATTCGCATCCGCCTATATTATTTTTTATTGCATAGTTTAAAATCTTCGACAGGGGCATTCCCGCGCCGGCCTCCAAAACTATTTCCGACCCGTTTTTTTTGTTTTCCGACAGATTCGAGTCGAATTTTTTAAACGAAATAACGGGAAGGCATATTCTTTCGTCTTTAAAAAGGATATTGGTTCCTCTGCCGATAATATAATAGCCGCATAAATCGGATTTAAGCAGATTTATAACTGAAACCAACTCCGTTTCGTTTTTCGGGAATATAATCAAATCGGTTAAGCCTCCTATTTTAATAGAAGAGTATGCCGACATTTCTTCATTTTCCAGAAATTCTATCCCGAATTCTTTTAATCCGCTTAATAAATTTACGCGCTTTTTTTTATTCATAGTCTTAAGAATTAATTTGAGCGGCCAATAATGCCTTGCCGTATGCTTCAGATGTTTTTCTGCCGCCGGTTCTGGTTCTGCTGTGGACAAAATCGTCGCAACTCTTTGTTATATCGCCTGCCCCAAGAAATATTACCATTTCCCCGCCCCTCAGCATATTTTTTAAATTAGATTTTATATCCTTCCTGTTAGGA
>JAJXZU010000039.1:0-3326 GCA_021779895.1 bacterium | reverse complement strand
TTTACTATCATGATGCAATTATCGGCTGCCGGAAAAGAACGGGTTGCCGGCGGTATAACCGACGAAAAATCCGGTTTTTCATACAACTCCGGTATCGTACCGGGCGGCAATAAAACCGAAAGAATAAACAGATTTCAGTGGGTTGTACTGATTCTTGCGGTAATAGGGGCATATTTCGTCGTTACCGGAAAAACGCACGGAATGATAAAATATTCCCATAATTATTTTTATCTGTTGCTCGCCTTTGTATCTTCGGTTCTCGGCGCTTTGAATTTCTTTTTTTACAAGACGGCCGCAAGGGATATCGTTGAAAAAGGAAGTTTAAAACTTGACAGAATAAGACAGCACGGTATTTTGACGATAGCCAGGGTATTTTGCGGATTAATAATAACTTTTCCGGCTTGGCTTATACTGTCCCATTCATTTCCGGTCATTTCTTTCAGCCTCATTTTATTTTTATCGGTATTAGGCGTTGTAACAGGATTTTTATCGCACACGCTTTTTAATTTTGCCCTTTATAATACAAAACCGCCCGAAATATTAGCGGTAGCGTCTAACTTTACCCCGGTCGTGAGTTTGATTCTGTTCTGGATTGTCCTCGACAGGACCGTTTCGGTAATTTCCCTTGCCGGAGCCGGCCTTATTTTATTATGCGTAAAGGTATTTAACTCCGACGAAAAATATCTGACTATAGACAACGGGATTATTATGTCGGTAGCGATAATTGCCATATTGATGAACTTTCTTCCGAGGGGTCTCGGCATAGGAGAATCTTCCTGGTTTACGGTAACTTTGGAACTTGCCGCGACGATTTACGGAATTATGACCGGTTTCGTATTGATGAGGCTGTATCAGCGAACCGTGGAAACCGACAGGCTGCTTATAGGAATAAACGAATTAGCTATGATAATCAGAGACGCTTCAAAAGACATAGCTCCGGAAGATAAAAAATTTAAAAAAAATATTATTTCGCTAATGGAAAATCTGCTCAGAATAGACGCGTATCCGTTAAAATTTAAACTGCTGTCGAAAATAGACGGACAGGAAAAAGCCGCGGTCCAAAAGATTAAAAATATGCGGAAAGAATTATTGGATGCAATTTTTAATCTGAAGAAAATTGCCAAAAATTATATACTCGAGGAAGAAAAGATATTCAGAAAATTTATTTCTTCGGTAGAGGATTGGCTTTACATAAGAAGGTTACACCTTTCTTTTGCCGAAATATTCGCTTTAGTAATATTAGCCGGATTTATCGACGTCGGCATTATAGTTATGAGTTCGGATACCTTATGGGGCAATATTGCGGCCGCGTCGGTTATTATTGCCGTAACGTTAATTATACTTGCCGTAATAGATTATGAAAATCTTAGGATGGGGGGAGAAATTACGTTCTTATATCAGGGGAAGCAGATGTTCTTAATAGAGGAGATTAAAGATGAGATTAAAAACGAAGGCAGAGAAATAGAGGACGACGCGATACTCGTTCCCGACGAAATAATTAAAATAAAGAGATTGCCCGGACTGTATAAAAGAGAATTATTTAAATGCAGGCAGACGCCGGAAAATTTATACATAATAAGCAATGAGGAAAACATCCCGGAAGGCGGGGGTAATTGCATCGGCCGGCGTATTTATAAATATTCCGATTATCAGGGTTTTAACCAGTGGATAGTCCTTAATATTATAGGTTCCGCAGGCTTGCTCCTGTCGGTTATGGCTATCGTCTATATGGTATAATAGCAGTAAAGGCGGCGCCGGATTATTAATCTTTCAGGGGATTAACGGCAAGTCCGGTTAATATTTTCGGATAAAAATAGGTCGATTTTTGCGGCATCCTCAGGTTGAGCGAAGCGATTTTTATCACGTCTTCTATTTTTGTGGGATTCATAAAGAAAACTGCCTCCAAATCCCCCCTTTTTACTTTATCTAAAGCTTTTTGCGGGTCCTTTTCATATACGAGATATTTTTGCGTATCTATTTCTTCCTGCGTTATGCCGAGAGCTTTTTTCAATATATGTTCCTGCAGAACAGAAACGTCTAATTTCTCCAACGGGCTGCCATTCTCTTTGTTCCCGCCGCTTTCCCTAAACGATAGAATGAAAGCCCTTCCGGATTTATGGGCAAACCCGAAAGAAACGGAGTTTTTGCCGGATTTTTTGTTTTCATTAAGCAAATCGTCGAAATTAGTTTCTTTATAGTCGAATTTATCTTTCATGCTTTCAAGCAGGCTTTCGATATTTATATTTTTCCCTTTTATGCCTCTGTGCGTCGGCAGAATAACGAGTCCGTCCTGATTCGAAGGCGCAAAATACATAAGGCAGAAATCCGCGTTTATTCCTTTTTTGTCCAATCCTTCTTTTTTTACGTAATCCCTGTAATTAATGCAGGTTTCGAACCTGTGGTGTCCGTCGGCTATATAAACCGGCTTATGCGCCATCGCGCTTTGAATATGCGCTATAACGGCTTCGCCGCCGAGTCTGTAAAGAACGTTTATTATGCCGTTATCGTCGGTAAAATCGAAAAGTTTTTCTGCCGCTCCGTCTTCCATTGATTTTTTTAAAATATTTAAAACTGCGGAATTTTTATCCTCGAACACGGAAAAGATAGGGCTGAAGTTGGCGTTAGCGGCTTCCATAAGCTTGAACCTGTCTTCCTTAGGTTTCGAAAGCGTGGCTTCGTGGCCGTAAATAGACCCGTTCTCTTTTGTTTCCGGCAGACGGAAAAGGGATAAAAATCCTATTCTTTCGTAAGAAACCTTATCGGCGGTAAATTTTTGAACGTAAATATAAATAGAATCCTTATCTTCTTTTTTTAAAATGCCTTTGGATATCCATTCATTAAATAATAGGGCCGCCCTCTTATATTTATTTTCAGCTCCGTCGCCGCCGACTTCTTCCTTTCCGAACTCAAGCCGGACTATATTGTATTCCGACCTTCCGTAAAGGTCGTCCTGAAGTTCTTTGCTTATCACGTCGTACGGCGGAGCGGTTAAGTTTTTAATATCTCCGGCAGACCGGACGTCGTAAATATAAGGCCTGAAAGGCAGAACGCCGGCTTCAAAGTTTTTTTCGTCGGTATTATTCATAATAAGTTATAACCTCTAATAAATAATTGGCAATTTATTTTTCCGGAATTTATATTATAAAATAGGAGTAGAACCCGGCGTTGCATATGAATGCAGTCCCGGAATTATTAAATCGACGCCGAGATAGCAGAATATGACGACGGCAAATCCTATAACGGCAATCCACGCCATTTTTTTCCCGCCCCAGCCTTTTGTGAATCTTGCGTGAATAAATAAAACATAAGTAAGCCACGTAATAAGC
>JAJXZU010000167.1:0-3348 GCA_021779895.1 bacterium | reverse complement strand
TCGGCATTTCCGTACATACCCGGCTTTATCTTGCCTCTGTTGTTGTTAAAAACGAGCCTGACCTCATCGACTCTTCTTTTGCCGGCAAGATAAGGGTAAATAAACGAAACCCTGCCGTAAAATGTTTTGCCGGGGTAAGCGTTAAATTTTACCTTTACCGTTTGTCCAACGTTTACGAAACGCATATCCTTTTCATAGACCCATATATTCATCCATACGCGGCTTAATCCTGCAAGTTTATAAAGCGGCTGACCTGCATTAAAATAACTTCCGGAAAAAATAGATTTTTTCAAAAAAACTCCGTTAATAGGCGAGTAAACCGTAGTATTAGTCATAATGAGCTTCCCCGTTTTTAGCAAATTCAACTGGCTGCTTGTTATGCCGAACTGTTTGAGCCTGAAAGCCGAAGAATTTAAAAAAGCTTTAGCCTCTTTTATCCCGAAATTAAAACCTGATTTTTTTAATTTTTTATAGTTTTTATAGGCAAGCATGAAATCCTTTTCGCTGTTGACTAACTCAGGGCTGTAAACTGTAAAAAGAGGCTCCCCGTTATAAACGCCTATACCCGGTTTATTTATAAAAAGGTTTTTGACGTAACCGCCGTATTTTAATGTTAAGGTTTTTTCTAAAGGAACGCTGTAAGTAACCTCGCCTATAGTTTTAATTTTTCTAGTCAATTTCATTAATTTTGCTTTCCCGACTTTTATACCATAAAGCTGTCTTTGAATCGTGCTTACCATTATGCCGCCTTTAGCCATTTTCATTTTGGGCTTTGCGTTTGAGGCTTTTTCCGCCTGAATCAGGTTGCGTCCTTTAAATATACCCGTATTTTTTAAAAATAAAACCGTAACGATGCCGCCGAGAATAAAGGCGGTTAAAAATATTAAGATATTTTTAACGTTATTTGAAACTTTCATTTTATTAACTCCTTAATTCCATAATTTAATAATTTTCTTGCTTTTATCCCTATTTGTTTGCTTTATTTCATTTTTTACCGCATTTTCCCCATAACCTGTCCGAGGCCGGATTTGTCTATATAATATTTTGCGTTATATATATCTCTTTTGAACTCCGAATCTATTAACTTTCTGAAACTGTCCAACATGGAAAATGCGGACGACCTCCCTGTTCCAAAAGATGCTATTTCGGCTTTAAAAAGAATCTTTGCCTCGGGAATATATAAATTTTTGTATAATTTGTAATTATTTCTGTTTAAACGCATATCTTTTACATATATTTTAACGCTTTTTATAATGCGCAATTTTTCCCAGTCAATATCGTAAATAGAGGAAAGATTGTCTTTCTCGGCTTTATTTATCAAAGGTTTCTGATAGGAATTAAAATATACGGGCAAAGATAGCCCGACCGAAGCCGATAAAACTGGCACTATCGAATATCTGTCTCCGTAACCGGCCTTGAGGTAAAAATCCGGAAGATACGATTCCTTTGCGTATGCGGTTTCATAATCCGATTTTTTAGCGAGATATTTTAACGATTGCAATTCGGGATTAAATTTATACGCCGTTTTTATATCTTCCTTTTCGCTTGATTCGTTTGCCGTGGACGCACCCGTTTTTGTTTCTTTTCTCCTCTCCGGTATTTTAGGCAGGATGGCGCGGGCAGATTTAATATACGAAGATTTTAGTCCCGTGAGTTCCCCAAGTAAATAAATTAATTTAGCTTTGGCCCTGCTTAGCGTAAACAGTTCCGATTTTAACGATGCTTCTTCCAGCATAGTCCTGATATATGCCGGAGCGGAAGCGCTCCCCGTGCCGTATTTTTGGGAAATATCTCTAAGCATTATATTTAAAAGCAGCCTGTTGTATTTCACCACGGCAATCTGTTTTTCTAATAAGGCAAGATTATAATAGCTTTCTTTAACTAAATAAATGGTATCGATTTTTAATACCCTTGTCTTCGCCTTTAACGACATATAGGAATACTTATTTATCCGGCTTTTTGTTTCGAGCTTGGAAGGAAAAGGTATCATCTGGCTTATACTAAAACCGATATCGCTCATCTCGTTAACCCCGATTCCTGGATTATTGAACCCGTTTGCGTCGGTAAGCCCTATGCCCGCCACAGGCTCCGGAAGGGCTTTTGCAATCGCTACTTCCTCTTTGCGTCCTTCCGCCTTTAGGACGGACGACGATATATTAGGATTTTTCAGCGCATTTTTTATAAGGACACTCAGCCGTAAAGTATTTGCCGTTTTCCCTCTATGTTTTTGATAATTATATCCGTAAGATTTATCGACCGTATTAATAGTAATAAAAACCGAGACGGTAAAAGCCGTTAAAACGGTTAAAACTGTAAAAGTTTTTTTCATAACTAAATAACCTCTTAAATTTTTTAACTTGGAATAATTAAATTATACTCATTTTAAATCTATATTATATGCGTATTAATATACATATGAGCATAGCATAAGATATTTAACCGGATAAAATTATAGCCGACTGCTACCGGTTAATTAACAAATTTATATTTTATGAATATAATATACGCGGTTTGTTTAAAACTTGGCTTTAAAGCAATTTAAACTGCTGAAGTATTTTGAGGAGGATGAGGTATACCGGAAGAAAAATGTTTAATATAAAATTGCCTTTTAGGCGAAACTGCTTTAATAATGCCACCGTAATAAAACATAACCGGACGATAGCCTGCCGGTAAATTCTGACATTCCACGCAGGTAACGCAAGACTGCAGACTTAACTTATTGGAATGATGCCCTGCTGTTTTTAAAAAAACCGAAAGCGGTTTTCCCGCCGACTGCCCCGCCCGCTCGGTATTCATAGGCATCCCAACCCGCACAGGGGACATAATCATCGGGACGTTAAGTATGTAACTAATATCCGTAGCTCCTATCAGATAAGAGACAGCTATGGCGGCAAGAGGGAGAAACAAAAAAATCCTATATTTTTTATTTATAAAAAATTTAACGGTTTTCATAATATATATCATATCATTTTATATCGAATAATTTCAAATTAGAACATATTAAATAAATTATAGATACACCGTATCCTGCATCTGCGTATATCCTGTTTTCAAAAAAAGTAAAATATAATCCCTTAGATGACTGGTAATTAAAAAGTTGTGCCGGGCTTCGCCGGCGTAAATTATAAGCCGGACATAGAAAATATTTTATCTGTTTTTAATTTTTAGAACCTCAGCCTTAATCCAGCTTCCGGACCGTCAAACTCTAAAGTGCCGTTTACACCGCTAGTATCGACGTGGACTTTATCGTAAACGTAATCCGCAAAAACAGACAGCGGGCCGACGGCTTTATAATTTACTCCGGCATTTATATGGTAATAATAACCGTCCGGACCGACGGTAAATCCC
>JAJXZU010000111.1:0-3376 GCA_021779895.1 bacterium | reverse complement strand
GCGGTTCTTTTTGCCTGCGCTTCGCAGGCGGGAGCCATAATAGCGGGTAAAGACCATAACTGCATAAAAAATCTTTACGATTACGGTTTAAATATAGGAATTGCGTTTCAGCTTATGGACGATGCCTTAGATTATATTTCGGACGAGGAATTCGGCAAGTTCATAGGCAACGATTTAAAAGAAGGCAAGCTTACCCTTCCCCTTATACACGCATTGGAAAGGGCGGATAAAAAAGAGAAAGATACTATTTCCAAAATAATTTATAAGAAAAAACTTACCGTTAAAGACCTTAAGACGGTTTTAGGGCTCGTTAAAAGCTACGGGTCTATAAATTACACCATTTCAAAGGCAAAAGACGCGGTAGAAAAAGCAAAGGAAAGTCTGGGAATATTTTCCGATTCCGAATATAAAACGAGTTTAATGGATATAGCAAATTATATAATAGAAAGGAAATTATAAGCTATGAACGACTTTATTTTTAAAGAAAACGAGCTTTATTGCGAAGACGTTCCCGTTGAACAAATTGCGTCCGAAGTCGGCACGCCTTTTTACCTGTATTCGCTTGCGACTCTCAGGAGGCACTTTAACGTTTTTAACGAAAGTTCAAAGGTCTTAAATTCTTTAATCTGTTACAGCGTAAAGGCCAATTCCAATATAGCCGTGCTTAATTTTTTATTTAAAATGGGATGGGGAGCGGACATAGTTTCCGGCGGAGAGCTCTTCAGGGCGCTTAAAGCGGGCGTAGATGCCCATAAAGTCGTTTATTCCGGCGTAGGAAAAACCGAAGGCGAAATAGAATTTGCCCTTAAATCCGATATTCTTATGTTTAACGTAGAATCCCTCCCGGAAGCTTTTCTTATAGATAAAGTTGCGGGCAGGCTTAACGCTAAGGCAAGAATATCTTTCAGGATAAATCCCAACGTTGACCCTAAAACGCATCCTTATATTTCTACCGGGCTTAAGAAAAACAAATTCGGAATAAATATAAAACATGCGCTTTCGGCATACGAAACGGCGGGGGAACTGTCCAACATAGACGTCGTAGGGCTTGACTGCCATATAGGCTCTCAGTTAACCGAAATAGCGCCTTTTAACGATGCGGTAGAAATAATAAAAGAACTTTTAGACAAAACTACCGCTAAAGGATTTAATATAAAATATTTAGATTTAGGCGGGGGGCTCGGCATCACGTATGATAATGAAATGCCGCCTCATCCCTCTACCTATATGAATTCGATAAAGAAAATATTGAAAGGCTATGAAGGGCGGATAATTTTTGAACCCGGAAGGCTTATTGTAGGGAACGCCGGAATATTTGTTACGAAAGTAATCTATAACAAAGATACCGGCAGCAAAAATTTTATAATAGTGGACGGCGGCATGAACGATTTAATAAGGCCGGCTTTATACGAAGCCTATCACGAAATCGTTCCCGTAATTAAAAGAGACGGTCCGCGCGCGAAATCCGACGTCGTAGGCCCTATATGCGAATCGGCAGATTTTTTGGGAAAAGACAGGGTTATGAATTCCGTTCGGGAAGGCGATTTGCTTGCGGTATTCAGCGCCGGAGCCTACGGTTTTTCGATGTCGTCGAATTACAACTCGAGACCGAGAGCCGCAGAGGTGCTTGTAGATAAAGATAAATTTTATATAATTAGAAAACGGGAAACATACGACGATTTAATAGCGAAAGAAACTATACCGGAAAATTTGCAGCTTAACTAATTATAAAGAGGATTAATAAATAAAGGTATCAAATTTCAAATCTGATACCTTTATTTAGATATTTTAATTAACTTGCTTATAAAATAATTTATAATAGGATTAATGGAGTCGTATATGTTTAAAGGAGTGTTTACCGCAATAGTTACGCCTTTTAAAAACGGCGGAATAGACGAAAAAGCGCTTCGCAAATTAATAGAATTTCAGATAGAAAACGGCGCCGCCGGAATAGTTGCCTGCGGCAGTACGGGCGAATCCGCGACCCTGTCTTTCGAGGAGCATATAGAAGTTATTAGAATTGCGGCAGAAGCCGCGGGCGGCAGAATCAAAGTAATAGCCGGCACCGGCTCCAACAACACCGTGGAAGCCGTTCATCTTGCGAAATCTGCGGAGAAGTTTAAAATCGACGGACATCTGCAGATTACGCCTTATTACAACAAACCTACGCAGGAAGGGCTTTTTATGCACTTTAAAACCGTCGCCGCTAATTGTTCTATGCCGGTAATTCTATACAACGTTCCGGGCAGAACGGCTGTAAATATTCTTCCTGAAACGGTGCTAAGGCTCGCCGAAATAGATAACGTCGCCGGAATAAAAGAAGCAAGCGGCTCTTTGGACCAGGTTACGGCTATTTTAAGAAAAGCTCCCGAAAAATTCTGCGTTCTTTCCGGAGACGACGCTCTCACCCTTCCGGTAATAGCCGTCGGCGGACACGGGGTTATCTCTACCGTTTCCAACGTTGCGCCGAAGGATATGGCGCTTATGGCGGATTATGCGCTTAAGGGGGATTTGAAATCGGCAAGGAAGCTTAATTTTAAACTGCTTCCTTTGATACACGCAATTTTTATAGAAACGAATCCGATTCCGGTAAAAAAAGCTCTTAACATAATGGGATTTATAGAAAATGAAATAAGGCTGCCTCTATCGGAAGCGTCGGGCATAAATATCGAAAAAATAAAGAGCGCCTTAAAAGAATACGGAGTGTTGCAGTGATGGAAAAAACGGGCATAATAGTATGCGGAAGCAAAGGCAGGATGGGCGGAGCAATAATATCCGTTATTCCCGATTACGGCAGCCTCTTATTTATAGGCGGCGTGGATTCAAATTATACTTCGTATGAAATATCCGAAATTGAATCCGGAAAAGTCTCGCCGGACAAATTTTTGACTTTAAAAGAGGCTCTTCATTCGACCGCCGGCATTAAAAATAAAGTCATAATAGATTTTACCTCGAAAGGCGCTTCTTTAATACACGCCGAAGAAGCGGCCCTTTATAACGTTCCTATAGTGATAGGCTCTACCGGATTTTCCGAAAGCGAATTAAAAACCGTGGAAGGTTACGGAAAGCATATTCCCATAGTGTTGTCCGGCAATATGAGCCTCGGAGTTAACGTTTTGCTTAATATAGTCTATGACGCCTCCAAATATTTAGGGGAGAATTACGACTGCGAAATAATCGAAACGCACCATAAAAAGAAAAAAGACGCTCCGAGCGGAACGGCTAAAATGCTTGCCGGAGCTGTCGCGAAACAGAGGCATATAGACCTTGCCGAAAAAGCGGTTTACGGCAGGTGCGGAGACGTCGGAGAAAGGGAAAAAGACGAAATAGGCATTTTTTCCGTAAGGGCGGGAGATGTAATAGGCGAACACAAGGT
>JAJXZU010000063.1:0-3382 GCA_021779895.1 bacterium | reverse complement strand
ATTATGAATACTTTTATGAAAAGAACGGTTTTTTTAATTATCTTGTCTTTTGCAGTTTCTATCCCTCTTTTTTATCTGTCGGGATGTTCGGTTTTAAGCTCGCTCGGTATTCCTCCGGCGGTTCATTCGAGCGGCGGATACAGGTCGGCTCTGCGTAAAGCTAGCAGGAAAGCCGATATTTATAATAAACTGAATACCGTAATGTATATAAGGGCTACTTATTTTAATAAAACTTTCGTCCGCGCTTATGAAAAAGAATACCTTTATTATTATATGAAAAAGCCTGAAGGATTAAGGAAAAAACTCCGCGGATACGTTACTTTTTTAGTTTCGGTTTATACCCCGCAAAAATCCTATAACAATTTAGATTCAAACCGTTCTATATGGATGGTTTATCTGACGAACGACGGGGGCGAAAGCGTAATGCCCGTCAGCATCAAGCCTTCTCAGAAAAAAAGAGTGTTTTTGAAGAAGTTTTTTCCATACGTTACGGACTGGTCGAAACAGTATATCATTAAATTTCCTGAATATTACGCTCAAAAAGAAAATAAGCTGTTTTTGAATCCTTCGGTAAAATGGATAAAACTTATAATTACCGGAGTGAACGGAAAAGCAGTTTTGAAATGGAACGTAAATAAATAGCCAACAATCCTAGCCATGCATTTTAACGTCCTTATTATAGGTTCGGGAATAGCCGGCCTTTCACTTGCAAACAGGTTCGAAGAATCCGTTTCCGTCGGCATTTTTACGAAAAAAGAAGAAGCCGAATCGAATACCAATTATGCGCAGGGCGGGCTTGCCGCCGTTATGAACCTCGATAAAGATTCCTACGAGAAACATGTTCAGGATACGCTGACCGCGGGGGACGGACTTTGCGACGAAAAAATCGTCAGAATGGTCGTGGAAGAAGGACCGGAAGTAGTAAAAGACCTATTAGGCTGGGGCGTTAAATTTGCCAAATATTCCGAAAACAATAAAGAATTCGACCTCGGCAGGGAAGGCGGGCATTCCGAAAGAAGGGTACTTCATGCCGGAGACATTACCGGAAGGGAAATAGAAAGGGCGTTAGTCGAAACTTCCAGAAAAAAGCCTAATATAAAAATATTCGAAAACCACATAGGCATCGATTTAATTACTACCCGCAAGCTTAAAATAGAAAAAGAAAAGGAAAACAGGGTTTTAGGCGCATATTTTTTAAATAAAAATACAGGCGAAGTTATAACCGCAGGCGCGGACGCCGTCGTTCTCGCCACGGGCGGAGCCGGAAAAGTTTTCCTCTATACTTCCAATCCAGATATATCCACGGGCGACGGAATAGCGATGGCGCGCAGGGCGGGCGCTAAAATAGCCAATATGGAATTTTACCAGTTTCACCCTACCATACTGTATCACCCCGAAGCAAAATCGTTTTTAATATCCGAGGCGCTGAGGGGGGAGGGCGGAACGCTAAGATTAAAGGACGGAACGCCTTTTATGGACAAAGTCCACCCCCTGAAAAGCCTCGCTCCGCGCGATATAGTCGCAAGGACTATAGACTTCGAACTTAAAAGGACCGGCGACGAATGCGTATATCTCGATATGACTCATAAGAGCAGGGAGTTTCTGGAAAAAAGATTCCCAGATATATTTAAAACCACTTTAAGTTTCGGCATAGATATGTCCAAAAAATGGATTCCCGTCGTTCCCGCCGCCCATTACCTCTGCGGAGGGGTGATGACGGACGAAAACGGCTTGACTTCGGTAGGCGGTCTTTACGCGATAGGGGAAGTCGCATGCACGGGGCTTCACGGAGCAAACAGGCTTGCAAGCAATTCTTTGCTCGAAGGGTGCGTTTTCGCCAAAAAGGCGTACGAGGCGGCGGCGCGGATGTTCAAAGAAACCGGTAAAAACGGGAATTCAGAAGTTTTAAGCAATGCCGGAGAACAGGCCGTTCTTCCGGGGTGGAAGGACTTCGGCTTGACGGGCGGGGACGAAATGATAGTAGTTTCGCATAACTGGGACGAACTTAGGCGGGCTATGTGGAACTATGTCGGCATCGTCCGTTCCGACAAGCGTCTCGAAAGGGCAAAAAGGCGCATAGACAACCTGCTGTCGGAAATTAAGGAATACTACTGGAATTTTAAAATAACCGCCGACCTGCTCGAATTGAGGAACATAGCTGAAGTAGCAAGCCTTATAATAACTTCCGCGATTTTAAGAAAAGAATCGAGAGGCACGCACTACAATATCGACTATCCGAACAAAGACGACAAAAACTTCAAGCATCCGACCGTGCTGTAATTTGAAAATTTTATTGCACTGTCCTGAAAAAAGAATTATAATAAAATAAAAAAGGTATTTTACGTTTATTTATTAATTTTTTATTATATTATATTGAATTTATTTCCTATTTTTAAAAAGGGAGGTTTTATGGGAAAAAAGGGAAAAAATTTTAAGGCAATGGTTCAAGACAACGGCGCGTTCACGCTTATAGAACTCGTCATGGTAATACTCTTAATCGGCATACTGGCGGCGGTAGTCCTGCCGAAGTTCGTAAACCTGACGGGTTCGGCGAATCAGGCGGCTTCCCAGGGCGTAGTCGGCTCGCTTGGGGAAGGCGTGGTTACGCAGTTGTCAAAAGATTTGGTGAATAACGATTTAAGCAACTATATCGTCGTTACAGGCTTTACGCCATCCGTTGCGGGAACGATAACTTTCAAGCCGACGCTACCTGTTGCTAACACGGCCGGCACAAATTACTATGCCAATCCGTTTTTAAATTTGCCGAATTACAGCACGCCCGCAACCGGCTCTCTCGGCACCGGCACGTCGTATAACATTGTTACGACGGCGCCTACCGTTCCAGTCGCTTCGGGCACCGACAACGCAAATTCGTGGTGGTTAGATTATGCTCCTGGCAAGGTGAAAGGCCCCGGAAGCGTAACTGCCGCTTTTACCTGCGATAACGGTAATACTACTGGTCCTGCTTCCACCGTCGATGTTCCGGTTAACGAATATACCGAACAGATAGCCAACGTCGATTACATCTACTCGAACGGCTCTACCGAAGACAGCTACGTATATTATATAGTCGTTTCCGGCAACAATAACGTGGAAGGGTTATATATGGTTCCGTGCCAGTAATAATAATAAAAAATAAAGAAAAAAATAAAGGTATCTGATTTATTTAAATACAAGAAAGGTATCTACAAGAAAGGTATCTGATTTATTTATTCTCTTACTCCCGACTGCGTTTGTCGACGCCGCCGGGAGTTTTTTTATCAAAAATTCTTTTTTACCGGAAATAAAGGTATCCGAATAAAGGTATCTGATTTATTTATTGCCACAAACTTTATCCCTGCTTGCGTTTTCGCCGGTTTTTAACCGGAACTCAACGTAAGTT
>JAJXZU010000137.1:0-3389 GCA_021779895.1 bacterium | reverse complement strand
TGTATTCGTTTATTTTTTTTCGCAGAGTATTTCTGTTTATACCTAAAAGTTTGGAAACTTTCAACTGGTTAAAATTATATAGATTCAGGATTTCTTCTATAATGATTTTTTCGGTCAATCCCATTATGGATTTATAAACGTCGTTAATTTCGGTATCCTTGACCTTTTCGGCGTAATTTTTTATTTTATGCCTTATAATGTCTTCAAACGGATTGATTTCCGTTTTTTTATCTTTTAAGCTTTTATCAATGCTTAAATTATTCTCGTCGTTGCTCAATATTTCTATGAAGTCCTCGGAATTTAATATAGACGAAGGAGACATAATCATGCATCTTCTTATGGCGTTTTCTAATTCCCTGATATTTCCGGGGAAATTATATGATTGAAGGAACGAAAGGGCATCGCCGCTTAACCGTTTTTCCGGGATGTTAAGCTCTTTAGAAAACTTTTTTATAAAGAAGTCGGCTAAAATAGGTATATCCGATTTCCGTTCTCTTAAGGGCGGCAGCGTAATTTCTATAACATTAAGGCGGTAGTATAGGTCTTCCCTGAATTTTGCGTTTTTAATCATCGACTTAAGGTTTTTATTAGTAGCGGCAATAATCCTGACGTCGATTTTAACCGGCTTATTGGAACCTACCGGTTCAACCTCTTTTTCCTGTATTACGCGCAGGAGTTTCGCCTGAAGATTTAAAGGCATATCCCCTATTTCGTCTAGAAAGATAGTTCCGCCGTTCGCGCTAATGAATTTTCCTTCTTTTTTTTCGTTCGCGCCGGTATAAGAACCTTTCTCGTGTCCGAATAGTTCCGATTCGAGCAGTTCCGAAGGAACGGACGGGGTATTGACTACAATAAACGGCTTATCGCTTCTTACGCTGTTTAAATGTATAGCTCTAGCTACGAGTTCTTTGCCGGTGCCCGATTCTCCCAGAATCAATACGGTGACGTTGTTATGCGACAATTTGCCTATGGTTTTAAAGACTTCCTGCATAGTTTTGGATTTGCCTACCAGCAGGGTATCGAGAAAATCTTCAGACTTTTCTATATTTTTATTTGCTGAAGTATCGTTCTTTTTTATTTTTTCTATTATGCCCAGAATTTCTTCCAATTCAAAAGGTTTCGTTATATAATCGTATGCACCCTGTTTCATGGCGTCTATCGCGTTTACCATAGTATTCTGGGCGGTCATAATTATAACGTTAGGCTTGTCGTCCAATTTTCTCGTATAAGCCAATACTTCCATGCCGTTAATTTTTGGAATCCTTATATCCAAAAATATCGCAAAATAATCATTGCGTTTGATATGCGACAACGCCTCCTCTCCGTCTGAAGCGGTATCGATAATAAATTCGTCTTCCAGAAGTTTTTTTAATACGTAAACCAAGCTTTGCTCGTCATCGACGATTAAGATTTTTTGTTTTTTCATATAAGGAATATTTATTATATCAGGTGGGTATCAAGCAAATCTTCCTTGACCACCCTGGAAACATTTTCCGGAACCGATATTATGGAATTCATATAGCCGAGAGAACTTATCATCGCAGGTCCGGATTTTTTATAGATTTCCGAATATACGGCGCCGTCTTTATAAAAAGTACGCGCGGGTATAAACTCTCTTCTTTTATTGCTCTTAATATACTCGAATGCGGATTTAGATTTAATTATCTGCATGCGGCTGTTTATTTTAATATGGCGGTTAATAAAAGGCTTAACGAATACCGCTAAGCACGTATAAAAGGCTAGCGGATTTCCGGGAAGCATAAAAACCGGTATTTTTTTATTAATCAACCCGAATGAGAACGGTTTTGCCGGTTTTATGGCGACCTGCCTGAATTTAATTTTGAATCCGACGGATTCGAGTGCTTTTTCGGTAAAATCTTTGTCGCCGAAAGAAGCGCCGGCGGAAGTTATTATTATTTTGCTATTTTTTACCGCATACAATAAAGTTTCTTTTATTTCTTTTAAATCGTCTTTGCATACGGCGTTATTTAAAACGGCGCATCCGCTTTGCAGTAAAAAGTTTTCTGCCAGTATGCCGTTGGAATTATAGATTTTGCCGTATTTAGGTTTCCGGTTAAAATCAATTATTTCGTTTCCGGTAGAAATAATTGATGCCGTTATTTTTTCATATACCCTTATTTTTTTAATATTGCATGACGCAAGCAATGATATATTTTCGGGAGTCAATCTCGTGTTTTTATTTAAAATTATGTCTCCGTTTTTTATGTCCTCGCCTTTCTTCCTAACATTTTTATTAGGTTTTATCGGAGATTTTATAATCAGTCGCCCGTCTACGACTATGGCATCTTCGACGGGAATCACGGCGTCAAGCGTCTCCGGAAGGTATCCGCCCGTCATTATGCGCACGGCTGAATCTTGTTTTGCCGGATGTTTTAAGCCGTTTCCGGCATATATCACTTTTTTATCTATTTCTAATTTTAAGCCGGCGGTATCTATTTTTGAAGAAAGGTTTGAATTTACGGCGTATCCGTCCATTGCCGAGTTGTTTTCAGCCGGATAATCTACATTAGATATGGCATCGTCATAAGAAACCCTGTCTAATGCATTTAGTATGGATATGTTTTCCGGTTTTAAATATATAGCGGCAGAATTGATTAGATTATGCGCTTCATCAAACGGTATCATTTTTATCCGTCCGGCTATTATCTGGCTATTTTAAGCACTTCGCCGGGGTAAATAGAATTAGGATTTTTTATATTATTTGCGGCCATGATGGTTTTAACGTTTTCATGAAATTTTGACGAAATAGCATAAAGAGAATCGCCGAATTTTACCCTGTAATGCAATAATCCGGCCCCAGTTTTTTTATGGCCGCCGTTGCTTATATACGAATACCTAATATTTGGGTTACCGCCGCCTTTTAAAAATATTTTTTCGCCTGAATGAATATCGTTCCCTCTGATATGATTTATGTTTTTAATAAAATTCAAGGATACGTGAAATTTTTGAGATATGCTCCATAAAGTCATACCCGGCCTCACTATAATATAAGTTAAGCCTGTATTGCTATAATTCTTACTTGCATAAGATATGCGCGCGCCTGCCGTTCCCGGAATAGTAATTCTTTCGCCTACTTTAAGCATGGAATAATTGTTGAGCCCGTTATATCTTTCGATAGTTTCAAGCGGCACGCCGTATTTAGAAGATATCCCCATAAGCGTATCTCCGGGTTCGACGGTATAAACGGTATTATTCTTAGGTCTTGAATAAGCCGTATAGACTATGCGGGGTTGTTTAACGACGTATTTTTTAACGTATTTAAAATTTTTTATAAACCTGCCGTAATCTTTTGCCGGTATATTCAGCATGAATCCCGGGTCGTCGGGAGGAGTCGCGTTTCTTAACAGTTCGGGATTCATCTTATGAAG
>JAJXZU010000059.1:0-3405 GCA_021779895.1 bacterium | reverse complement strand
GGATGGTTAAAGCTTACAATATGGAAGAATTTGAAATAAAGAGGTTTAAAAAGCTATCAGACAATCTCTACAGATTTTTTATGAGAATGACGAAAATAAGAGGACTTACGGTGCCGTTCGTCGAACTTATAGGAGGAATTTCGGTTGCGGCAATAATATTTATAGGCGGGCTTCAGGTTATAAAATTCGGATATACGCCGGGCAATTTCTTTTCCTTTTTAACCGCCATCCTTCTTCTTTACGAGCCGGTGAAAAGCCTGTCGCGCCTTAATAATAGCCTGCAGGAGGGTATAGCCGCCGGAACCAGGATTTTTAGTATTTTAGATGAAAAGCCCGAAGAGAAAGGAGGAAAAACTTCCGTTCCTAAAGAAATTACCGCCCTTGAAATAAACGGCGTGTATTTCAGCTATAAAGAAAAAGAAAACGGCGACTATTCAGAAAACGAAGGCAAAAAAGAAAAAAAAGGAGAATCGGCAGCAGAGCATTTCGACCTTAAAAATATTAACATAAAAATAAATAAAGGGGAAATAGCCGCGGTAGTAGGTTTTTCAGGCGCCGGTAAAAGCACGGTTTCTATGCTGATTCCGCGTTTTTACGAACCGTCTGCCGGAGAAATAAGGATTAATGGAATAAATATAAAAGAATTTAATTTAAAAGATTTAAGAGATTCGATATCTTACGTTTCCCAGAACGTCGTCCTGTTTAACGAAACGGTCAGGTTTAACATAGAATACGGAACAAGCGGCAAAAGCAAGGACGAAATAATGAATGCCGCAAAACTTGCATTTGCGGACGAATTTATAGAGAATCTCCCGGAAGGATACGATACCCTCGTCGATGAGGCAGGCTCAAGGCTTTCCGGCGGAGAAAAACAGAGAATTTTAATCGCAAGGGCGTTTCTAAAAGATGCCCCCATACTTATACTTGACGAAGCTACTTCTTCTTTAGACGGAGAATCCGAAAAGAAAATTCAGCAGGCGCTGTTCGGATACGAAGAAAGCAGCGGCGGCGCAAGCAAAATTATCGGAGGCTTATGCGTAAATAAAATCGTGCTTATAATAGCCCACAGGCTTTCTACCGTAAAACATGCCGATACGATTTATGTCCTCGAAAAAGGAGAAATAGCCGAAAGCGGAAGCCACGATGATTTAATAAAAATGGACGGAATTTATAAAAATCTTCTTTTAAAGCAGATGGAATAGCTGTTTTTATATATGGAAAAAGCCTTATTTGCCGTTTATAATATCCTTTTATTGCTTTTATTTCCGTTTTTATTTACCGCGTTAGTCCTGTTTAACCTGACGAAAAATAAAAAAAGCGAAGGCTACGTTTATAAATTTTTCCCTGCCGCTTTCAAGCCTTTAAAAACGGCTTTTCAGGAAGGAGTCTGGATTCACGCCGTTTCGCTGGGAGAGATGAGGGCGGCGGTAAATTTTATCGATTTACTGCAGTCGGAATACGGTAAAAAAGTATATCTTTCCGCTACCACTAAAACAGGTTTCGATTTTGCGGATAATCTTTATAGAAGCAATGATGACGTTTTAACATTTTATTTTCCTTACGATTTTCTTTTTTCCGTCCGCGGTATTTTGAAACTGATAAAGCCGTCTTTGTTTATTTCTGTAGAAACGGAAATATGGCCTAATTTATTTAATATTCTAAATAAAAAAAATATCCCTATATCGTTAATAAACGCAAGAATTTCGCAGAAGTCTTATAAAAATTATACCCGTTTCAGATTCTTTTTCGGTTATATCTTTAAAAAAATAGATACGGTATTATGCATATCGGATATGTATTGCAAAAGATTTGCGTCTCTTGGAATTAAGAAAGAAAATATGCGCCAAACCGGCAATATGAAATTCGACATGGATGCATCCCTTATTGCCGGAGATATAAACGAAAAAACCGCGATACTCAAAAAATTTATAGAATATAAAACTAATAATTCGGAACACCCGAAAATTATAGCAGCGGGAAGCACGCATAAGGGAGAAGAAGGGGCAATCATCGATTCCGTAATAAAATTAAACAAACTAAAGGATAAAAATAAAATTTTCCTCTTCGTTGCTCCGCGGCATCCCGAAAGGTTCGACGAGGTTTACAAACTTTTAAATAACTACTTGTCCGAAATAGAACTTTACAAGCTTTCTTCGATTTATTACTCTAAATATAATAATAGTTACGGTTTGTCAGAAAACAAAGTCGTAGTCGTTTTAGTAGATATTATAGGACAGCTTTTGACGGTTTACGGCATATGCGGCGTTGCTTTCGTAGGGGGAAGCATGGTTGCTGCGGGCGGACATAACCTTCTCGAACCTTTGGTTTTTGGAAAACCGGTAATTTTCGGCAGATACGTTCAAAATTTTTCGGAAGCGGCGGAAGAGATTATAAAGAATTCCGCCGGAAGACAGATTGATTCTACCTTGGAATTATATGAGGCGTTGGCCGATTACCTGTTTAACGATAAATCGGCCGATTCGGCTGGAAAAAACGGTTTAAACCTTATAGCCCGCAATAAAGGCGTTTCCCTTAGAAACCTTGAGTATTTGCATTATAAAGGATATTTACGCCCGGCAAAAAGCGCGGATAAAAAAACGGTTGACAAAGTTATTAAAACCTATTAAAATTAATAATTCAAGTTTAAATATTTTTAATTTTCCTTAATTTTTATTAAGCAAAAGAGGATTTACTATGAGTAAAGACAATTACGCCGTAATAAGTACCGGTTCAAAACAATACTTAGTTGCTCAGGGCGATATTTTAAGAATAGAAACCGTAGGCAAGAAAAAGGGCGAAGAGATAACTTTTACGCCGGTAGCCGTTAAAAACGGGGATGTTTTGCTGACGGACAAACAGGCATTGAAGGATAAAAGCGTCACCGGAACGGTGGTCGGAAACGGCAGAGCTAAAAAAATCGTAGTATTTAAAATGAAACGCCGCAAAGACGAAAGGAAAAAAAGAGGGCACAGGCAGAACTTTACGGAAGTCAGAATAACCGGAATAGCTTAATTGCTTGTGAGATAATAAAATAAAATCAAATTAAGAAGCAGGTGATATTATGGCGCATAAAAAAGCCGGCGGAAGTTCCAGAAACGGCAGAGACAGTCAGGGACAGAGGAGAGGGGTAAAAAGATTCGGAGGTCAGTTAGTAAAACCGGGCGAGATTATAGTACGTCAGGTAGGGTCGTCTTTTCATCCGGGAAAATTTGTTAAAGAAGGCAAAGACTACACGCTTTATTCTATAATAAAAGGTTTCGTAAAATTTCATATAGGAAAAAATAACAGAAAGTTCGTCAGTATTATACCTGCGGAATAACTATAAGTTTAAGTTGTTTATATATAAGTATATATAAGCGATATATAAAATTTGACTTAAGAAACTTTACTTCGTTAAAATATTCC
>JAJXZU010000011.1:0-3417 GCA_021779895.1 bacterium | reverse complement strand
TATAGCTAAAAAAATAGTCGAAAAATATTTAGAGCAAAAAGGCTTATGGAAGCCTACTTTGCATAAAAAAACCGAAAAAGGCAAAAAAGGCGGGAAAAGCAAAAGCAAACTGCCGAGCTTTATATATACGAGTTTTTAATATGAAAATATTGGATAACCAGTACGCTAAAAATTTTGATTTTATAATGTTTTTTGCGGTTATTTTAATATCCGTGCTCGGCATTATAAATCTTTACGGTTCTTTAAGCATAAACCATAAGGATTTCCTCGACCCCTACGTAATAAAGCAGATTATATGGTTTATAATATCCTTCTTCATAATGTTCGTAATAATAACTATCGATTACCATACGCTTATAGAAGCCGCCTATTATATTTACGGTTTTATTTTAATATTTATTACGGTCGTCCTGTTAAAGGGCAGAATTACCCACGGGGCTTCAAGGTGGATTTCGCTGGGCGTGTTTTCGTTCCAGCCGTCCGAGCTCATGAAAATAGGCTTAATATTTGCTCTTGCCAAGTATTTTACGACGTATGAAAATAAAAAAGGCTATTCCCTTAAAGGGCTTATAGTTCCTTTTATAGTAATTATCATACCCGTTCTGCTAATAGCAAAAGAGCCCGATTTAGGTACGGCGCTTATCGTTTTATTTATCGGTTTTATTATGGTTTTTCTTGCCGGAATAAAAAAAAGCTCTATGGCCGTTCTTGCCGGAATTGCGCTGGTCGTCGGTCCGCTTTTGTGGTTCAGGTTGAAATCTTATCAAAAAAGCAGAATACTTATATTTTTACATCCCGCCAAAGATTATCTGGGGGCAGGATATAATATTATCCAGTCGGAAATTGCGGTCGGGGCGGGCAGGTTTTTAGGAGACGGGTTCGGGAACGGTTCTCAGAGCACTTTAGATTTTTTGCCGGCTAAACACACCGATTTTATATTTTCCACGTTTATGCAGCAGTTTGGGTTTTTAGGCGGATTGGTTCTTATAGCGCTATATTTTATCGTAATAATAAGGGGCTTTAAAATAGTTTACAGGGCAAAAAAATTGCAGGGATTTCTTCTCGGCGGAGGCGCCCTCGGCATTATTACGTTTCATGCTATAATAAATATGTATATGACGGTAGGGCTTTTGCCGGTCGTGGGCGTTCCGCTTCCTTTTTTCAGTTACGGAGGGACGTCGCTTGTAGTCGATATGTCTGCGGCGGCTATACTTATAAATATCTCGATGAGAAGATACAAATTTCAGTCGTAAAAAATGAAAAAATATAAAAATTTAGATATCCGAAACATTTCTATTTTAATATCTTCCTTTTTTTATACCGGGTTTTTTCCCTACGGCCCCGGTACCGCCGGTTCTGTTGCGGCATTTTTATTATATATGCTGCTGTTAAGGTTTTTAAATCCTTTTTATTATTTAGCGCTCTGCCTGCTAATATTTATCTCGGGAGTTTATTTCTCGTCTAAGGCGGAAAAAATATCGGGCATTGCCGACCCGCCTTTCGTCGTAATAGACGAAGTGCTGGGATATCTTTCGGTTGCGGCGGGGCTGCTATGGATGCGTTTTTCTTTTTTTCACCTGCTTATATATGCATTTTGCGGGCTGGCGTTATTCCGTTTCTTCGATATATTGAAACCTTTTCCTATCGGAATAATCGACAAAAAAGTCAAGGGCGGATTCGGCATTATGCTCGACGACCTTGCCGCCGCCGTTTTCTCTTTAATAGTTTTGCGTTTTATAATAGTAGTTATAGCCGGATTTTGACCGTATATTTTACCTTTTTATAGAAAAAATGTTAAAATAATATCCTGAATTATATAAAGAATCTTATAAGCTAAATCTTGAAAATGGAAACTAAAGACAAAGAGCCTAAAGATATTAAAATCCTCGTTATAGCCGGTAACCATAATTTTGCGGAAGCGGGAGAGATTATAAAAGAGCTTTCGGACGTGCTTTCAAATTACGGTTTAGGGTTTAAAGAAGCCGTTATAATGCCGGAAAGCCAGAGAGACGGTATATATAAAGTAATGTCTTACATGGCGTCCGGAGATTCTTTCGTTATAGTATGCGGAGGAATGAAAGAGGACGTTTCTTTAACCCGCGATACGGTTTCCGCGGTTTTTAAGAGAGAACTCGTCAGGAGCAAAGACGCCGCAGATTTGATGGCTCTCGTTTATGAATCCGAAAAAAAAGCTTTTAATCCTTCGGTTGAAAAAGCCTGTTATTTTCCCGAGCATTCTTTTATAGTTCCCAACCAGAATTCCGGAATTTCCGGCTTTTATCTTACCGAACCTATTTTTTTCGCGGCTATGCCGCTTGAGCCTAAAAATGCCGTAAATATGTTTAAAAACCATATACTCGGAAAAATGCTCGGCAAACTCGGTATCAATTATTTTGTCAGATTAAGAAAATATAAACTTTTCGGATTAAAGGAAAAAGAATTCGAAATTCTTTTTGAAAAATTAAAAAAAACTGCCGAATGCGCTCTTAATTATGAATTTTCATACGGAGAATTCATCGTATCCGCCGCCCTCAACGGCGTTTCTACCCAGAAACTTAACGAAAACGTAAAGTCTCTCGACAATAAAGTCGGCGAAATTTTTAAAGACTATCTTTACGGTTTCGACGACGACGAACTTCATATAGTATGCTCGTATCTTCTTAAAGAAAACGGTATCAAGATTGCGGTCGCGGAATCGCTTACGGGCGGCTATATTTCTAATAAGCTTACGGATTTGCCGGGAGCTTCGGCTTATTTCGTTTACGGCGGCGTGGTGTATTCCGATTACGCAAAAACCGCTCTTCTAGGGGTAGATAAAGCGGTTATAGAAAAAGAGGGAGCGGTATCCGATAAATGCGCTATAGAAATGGCGGAAAAAGCAAGGGAAAATGCAAAGGCCGACATAGGAATTGCCGTTACCGGGTTTGCCGGACCTAAAACCGAATACGATAATTATCCCGTGGGAACCGTTTTCATAGCCCTTTCCAGTCTCAAAGTAAAAGAAGTTAGAAAATATTCGTTTTCCGGTTCCCGCTTAGACGTTAAAGCATATACGGCAAAAATGGCGCTGTTCTGGATATACCGCCTTATAAGCGGGACGCCGCAATCTTTAATAAAAACGTAACAATAATTTAACTTGATAATATTTCTTTTTTGAGATATAACTTTTAAATAAAAAAATAAAATAAGAAAAGGAAGGCATAATTATGGCGTTAAAATCCGGCGGTAATAAAGGGGACTCGAATCCGTCCCAACCTATGCATGAGCAGAAAATAAAAGCGTTAGACCTTGCCATAGCCCAGATAGAAAAGCAGTTCGGAGCGGGAGCGGTAATGAAGCTAGGCGGCAAACCGCCGGCAGAAGATATCCAGTCTATTCCGACGGGTTCGCTGTCTTTAGATATCGCCCTCGGTATAG
>JAJXZU010000071.1:0-13543 GCA_021779895.1 bacterium | reverse complement strand
ATGAAGAAAACCGGCTTATCGACGCTAATATTGCCGAAATAATATCTCAAACGGTAAAAAATAAACCGGGCAAAATTACCGACGTAAAAAACGAAAAGAAGTCGCAGGACCCGCCTATGCCGTTTATGCTTTCAAGCCTGCAAAAGTTTGCTTCAAGCGCATGGGGCTGGTCGGCGAAAAAGACCCTTGATACTTTGCAGATTTTATATGAAAAAAAGCTGACATCATATCCAAGAACTGATTGTTCGTATCTCCCTGAAGAAGAATTTGTAAACGCTGGGCAATTAGTAAATAAATTAAAAACTATTCTCCCAGCAGGTTCTAACTTAGTTAATCTCAATATTAAGCATAAATGCTGGAATACTAAAAAAATAACGGCGCATACTGGCATAGTTCCCACTAAAGATATCACAGCTTATGGTTCGTTAAACCCAGATGAAAAAAAGTTATATGAACGGATAATTCTTTCTTTTTACCTTATATTTGCGCCCTCTTATGAATATATTGCTATGTCGGTCAAGCTCAATATCGAAAATTATATATTCACGGCGTCTGGAACTCAGGTATTAAAGCAGGGCTTTAAGGCTTTAGCGGTTAAAGAAGAAAAAGCCGGCGAAGATGCTCCAGAAAACAGTTTGCCGCCTATGGCGGAAGGCGATGCCGTTAAATCGTCAGACTCCGGAGTTGACGCCAAAAAAACTACTCCGCCATCCAGATTCACGGACGGAACGTTAATCGATGCTATGTGTCATATCTATAAATACATAACCGACGAGGAATCTAAAAAAATATTGAAAGAAACCGATGGCATCGGAACAGAAGCGACAAGGGCTAATACAATCGAGGAACTTGTCAGAAGAGAGTTTTTAGAGCGCAAAGGTAAACAGATAATCTCGACGGCTCAAGGCAAGGAGATAATAGGTTATTTACCGGCAAGTATTAAAGACCCGGTTTTAACCGCAAAATGGGAATCTTATCTCTCTGAAATTGCGGCGGGAAGCGAAAATATAGAAACATTTATAAATAATCAGACGGATTTTATTAGAAAAGAAATAGAAAAAATAAAAGGTTTAACTATATCTGTTAGTAAATCCGATAATTACAAGCCTAAATCCGGCGGTTTTAAATCAAGTTTAAAATCTAAATCCGGTCCCGCCTGTCCGTCATGCAAGGCAAGTCTTGTTATTTTAAAAACCAAAAGCGGCAAACCTTATTTCAGGTGTTTCGAATGTAAAAGCTGTTTTTGGCCTGACAAGAACAATAAGCCGGGGACAAAATGGAGTGTTTAGAATATGGAATATAAAAATAAAAAAAGAGCTCTTGCTCAAATAGTCCTCTGGCGAGGGAATTTCTACGAAATATCTTATTCCCAATTTTAATATTTTTTTTTGCTTTTCTTATTCTGTTTTGATATAATTAAAAAGAATTAATATTAATAAAATATACAAATGCTTAATATAGATATTTTAGAAAATTTAAGAAGACTAAATAAAATTGCCGGAGCGAGAGATGAGGCAACGGGCAAGCATACCCAGAGGATAGCATTTTATTGCAAATTACTCGCAAAAGCTATGGGGCTTTCTTCCGATTTCACCAATGATTTATTTTTCGCATCGCCGATGCACGACATAGGCAAGGTCGGTATCCCTGATAATATTCTTTTGAAGCCTGAAAAATTAACAGAAGATGAATTTAACATAATGAAGACCCATTGCGAAATAGGCTATAAAATACTTAAAGATTCCGGAAATTATAAAAAAGATTGCATTTTTAATTTGGCTGCTGAAATCGCTCTATCTCACCATGAAAAATTTGACGGGTCGGGCTATCCTAATGGACTTAAAGGGAAAGATATTCCGATATCCGGAAGAATTACGATAATTGCAGATGTTTTCGATGCGCTAACGAATGAAAGGGTTTATAAACCCGTATATTCGGTTGAAGAAAGCATAAAAATTATGCGGGATGAAATGTCTCCGGGTAAAGCGTTCGACCCGGATATTTTTACTGTTTTTATTGAAAATATAGACGGTTTAAATTCCATAAAAGAAAAGCAGGGGAAATATGAACAACGATAAAGGGTTTATAATTATTCCAATTTTAATAATCTTAGGCATTACGGCAGCCGCCGGGATGTATTTTTATAAACCGGTCAAAACAAACGCGTCGAGCATTAACGTTAAAAAAGAAAATCAAAAAATGAGGGAACTTATCTCTATGTATTATTTAAAAAAGAAAAATATAGAAGTTATTAAAACAAAAAAAATAAAACAACCGGAGGGCTTACAGAAGATTGTTAAGACAAAGACAATAAGAATTCACAAAGATATCAATAAAAATAAAAAAGGGATTAAAATTAAAAACCAGGGAAAAGTAAAGCCGCTGAAAGTTTTAAAACCTTCAAATATATTCGGCGACGAAAATACGGTTCCATCTGTCAGCATATACGTCAACAAAATGCCTTTATGGAGGGTTGTCGAAAAACTTAACGAAAAAACGGGATATTACTTTATAGCGAAACATATTAATCTTGCCCGCTCCGTAACGATAAATCTTAACGCAATAAACCTCGCGGTATTGCTCAATAGACTTTTCGGCAGGTCTTATAAAATATTTATATATCCGGATAAAAAAGAGGTAATCATTAAAAAATGAGCAATTATATTTACGATTCTTATATAGATAGATTTGAAGGTTTAAACGATACGAGCAGTTTAGTAAATTACGACTCGCCTGTCGCCCAAAGCTTTTTAGCTTTTTTATCACGTGACATAAAAATAAAGTCATATAGATTTAAAGCAAGAGACTATCAGAAATTTATTAAGAAATTTTCCGAAAGGCGGTCAGTATCGGTTTGGAAAGATGAAGATGCTTATATCGTATTTTATTTAGAGAATACTATAATCCAAGATATTTATAATGCTTACAATTCGTATCCGTTCCCTTATCAGATTTTATTTTTGAAATATTTAAAAAGTATTAACCATACGGCTTCTACTAATATTTTTTTGGAGAGAATAGAAGATAAAGCCGTAAGAATGACTATAATCACCGAGAAAAAAGACATAGCTACGGATATTACAAATATACAGTCTTTTAAAAATCAGATAGATGAAATGATAAATTCACTAAACAAAAAAGGTTTCGCTAAAATCAATTTTTTTGTTCTCGATAAAACGCTTATAGGTTTTTTAGAAGCGGAGCGCGAAGCTACGCTGATTTCGTATTCCGATATTTTTGCGATGTTTGAGGACCTAGACCCGTATATTTTTAGAGAACCAAAAGAAAATATTAAAAAGAGAGTTAAAGAAAAAAATCTAAAAGATACGCTCTTAATTTCCGTTTCAGTTTTAATGCTTGTTTTTTCGTTAGTTGCTTTTAAAAGTATTAGCGATAAATTGCATAGTTTTTCTTCAAAAATAAAAGCCGCGCGAACAAAAAACGATATTCTTTCAAATAAATTAAAAACGCTTTCAAGCGAAAGATTCTTATATGTTTTGGCGAAACAGCCGCAGTACTCGAATGCTCTAATAAATATTTTTTCCAAGTTTCCCATGAACATGGAAATTAAATATATAAAAGTTACGAATGCCGGCGGAAAATATGGAATAACCGGCATAGGATATACGACCGGCGGTCCGGCAGAATTTGTAAATGAATTTAACGAGTTGCAAAATAATTTAAAGGGAACCGGGATAGAAGTTGCAAGCATTATTAATAAAGCTGGTAAACCGTATTTTTATTTTCAGGGACACTTATGAAGAAAATAGTATCGATAATAATTATATCCTTAGCGCTTTTTCTTATTTTTAAAATAACGAAAATATATCCGCGCTATAAATATGAAAAAGAAAATTATGCGGCGCTAAAGCAAAAACAAAGGAATCTAAACTCCAAAATAATATCGGTAAAGAAAGTAGAAATTCCTAAAACCGTCTATGGGTACCATCGCCTTACGACCTATCTTTTTACTTTCTTAAGCTATATTAATTATTTAAATTCAAATGGTTTTAAAATAAAGGTTGATTTAATTAAAGTTCCAGTTTCCATCGTCACCTCCTCAAACATGAACGGCGGCGGGAGACCAGGGTTTATTCCAGCTTCCCGTCCGCTTCATGTCTTTAATAAAACGAAAGGGCATAACAAAAAAGAAATAGTTCCCATTAATTTCGGACAAATAAAAAATCTATCTTACTACATAGGAAGTTCTAATACTTTTTACGGCCTAAAAAAAATTGGCATTCGACTTAAAGTAACTAAATATTATTCAATGAAAGAATTTTTCTTAATTCTAAGCAATATGCGCAATCTTTTTCCAGCAAAAATAAATTTTATAAGAATATCAAGGAAGAGAACAAATATAAACCTTAATTTATACGGAGCATAGTCATGAAATTTATAAATTTTAAATCGCTTTCGAAAAGAAAAAAGATAACGCTTGTAGCGTTATCGGTCTTACTTATAGCGTTTATAGCGGCTTTTTTATTAAAAACCGAGAAGCCGCAAACAAAAACGCCCGCGTTTTCTTCGTTTTTAAAACATTCCGTAAAAACTACTTCAAGGAATATTCGTTCACCCTTTTCTATCCTTCCAATGTTGGCAGGGACTGGGAAAATAAAAATAGCTGCGCAAAAACCCGTAATTTCAAAAAAACAGAATAATAAATTAAACGATTTATTTAAGTTAAAAATGAGAAAAAAATCTTCACCTACCCCGATGTCTTTGAATAATACTCCTGCACCGCCTTTTCAGTCTGGGCAGGAGTATTCAAATATAAATAATATTCCTAATGCAATTAAAAATATTCAATCGCAATTACCCAGCATAGCGCAGACCAAACAACAAAACTTCGAAGTATTAGGTATATCGGGGCGAAACGCCGTTATTCAATATCGAGGCGGAGATTTATACCTAAAATCCGGCGAGGCTTTCGGAAGTTGTTTTGTAATAGAAATTAGTTACTCATCGGTTAAAATATCGTGCAATAAAATCGCACGGAGTTACCCTGTTTTATTCGGCGAAAATAATAACGGCAAAACAAACCTTAACCAGATTCGTCCCCCTAAAGTTAAATGAGGAGCTTTAATATGAAGATTATTAAAACAAGCAGTGCCCTTACATTAATTATATTTTTATTTCTGCTTTCCGGTTTTTGCGGCAAAGCTCACGCAAATGTATATATAATCGCTACAAAGACCTCTAAGTCTAAGCTAAAACAATCTGTCCGTTTAAAACCTAAGATTCCATTTTTGCTTAAACAAAAAGTTTCTATCGTAGGGAATATGGATATGCAGACCGCATTAAATCTCATAGCAAGGTCGGTGCAGGGGGTATCTCTAGTCATCACTAATCCTATACGTAACGGTAATATAAACGATTTTTATATTAAAAGACAGCCTCTCTATAGGGTGCTTAAAACAGTAGTAGTCACAAACGGTTACGGATACAGTTATAAAACAGGTATTTTAAAAGTGTTCGGGTTCGAGAAAAGGACATTTAGGATACCGGTGTCGGATTTATTTTTGCAGTTTTCCGGGTCGGTAGGCGCCGCTGGCATGAATGCCGGTAATAACAATAATAATATGAATTCGGCAATGAGCGGAGTTGGAACTCAGACGCCTACTACCGCTGGCGCAACGCAAAGTATAGGTAATACGAATAACTTGTCGAACCCTGGCGGCGAAATAAGCCTGTCGGCTTCTAACAAAAAAAGTTTATACCAGTATCTTAAGGATAATTTGAAAATTATATTAAAACACGGTTCGTTTACTATAGAGCCAAAAAACGGAATAGTATATCTGAGCGGGCGGGCGGCAGAAGTTGAAAGCTCTCTTAATTTCTTAAAAAAAGTGAAAGCAAATCTTTCGCATATGGTACTTTTGAAAGTTGAAGTTATAGATATCACTTTAAATAAACAGTTTCAGGCAGGAATTAACTGGAACGCTGTTTTTAACAGCGCATTTAAATCAAATGCGCTAGGAGTGGGGTCGGTATCTATCGGACTTCCACTTGCATCCGGAAACGATATTTCAAATATTCCTGAACTGACTTTCGGCAGCGGCAGCCAGGGCGCCGTTATCAATGCCCTTTCTACGCAGGGGACCGTGGACGTAATATCACAGCCGCGCCTTATGCTTATCTCCGGCGAAACAAGAGTAATCTCTTCAGGAACTATATCGAATTTTCTACAGACCGTTATGACCACCTCTTTGGGCGGCTTAACGAGCACTACTCAAACTTATCCGGTTATAGGTCAGGCATATTCGGGGCTCGGGATAGCGTTTACGCCGTATGTCGATTACAAAAAAGGCCTCGTTCACGTAACTATAAATTTTATGGATAACGATATTACGGGCTATAACCAGTTTACCGTATCCGGCAACACATTTTCAGAACCGGAGATATCGGCTAAGAGTTTCACGGATACGGTAATAATCCCAAACAATAAGACGATGGTAATCGGCGGCATTTTATCGACGAATAAAACTAAATCTACTTACGGAGTACCTGTTTTAGAAAATATCCCTCTTTTAGGGAATATTTTTAAATCAGTTAATTATCAAAAAACCAAAGACGACCTTATTATTATGATAACCCCAATTATTACTTCCGAATAATGAAAAAAATAATTATAAATAACGATAAAGGTTTCACCCTCGCCGAGCTCGTAATAGTCATAGCCCTAATAGGCGCCCTCGCCGCGCTTGCGTTGGGTCCGCTGAAGGGGTTATGGAGCTCGGCTGAGGTTTCGGCGGTAACGCGGAATATACCTAAGCTTAAATCGGCATGCGAACAATATGCTAAAATGAACGGATACAGTTTTAGCGGATTATCCGCTCAAGCATTACAGTCTGACGGTTTTTTTCAAGGGTGGACGCTTGCGGGCAACGGAGACGTAAACGATATATTTCCGCCCAATCATTCCTTTACGGGTTACTGGATAGGCAGTCCCGGACCTTTTGGCGTTCAGGGAAGTTTCGTTATAGGCGTGGATTCGCAGAATAATAGTATAACTAACGATATGGCGCTTCAACTTTGTAATAATTTCATTAATCAGCTTGCCGGATTCGCTTATAACGATACGGCTTACGCCGTAAGCTCGACTAATTCTTGCAGTATAGTTATTCCGAGAAATAGTTCCCCTATTCCCTCCGGGCAATTCTTTCTTGGTTTTCAATAAAAATTATTATAGTAATAATTAAAAATAGAAGGAGGTTTAATATGTTAAGAAAATTTAGTTCTCAAGAAGGTTTCACCCTCGCCGAGCTCGTAATAGTCATAGCCCTAATAGGCGCCCTCGCCGCGCTTGCGTTGGGTCCGCTGAAGGGGTTATGGAGCTCGGGGAAAGTTTCATCGGCAACATCTAACATTCGGCAACTCGAGAACGAAGTTAATATTTATGCCGGACATAATGCCGGCATGATAAATACGAACGGAACGGACCTTATTTCTGCTATGGTCGCGCAAGAAGTAATCGGAACTAACTGGACTAATTCCGACGGCGATACGGGATCCGGCGCTTGCGGTTCTGGAAGCGGAGTAGCCCATTGCAATCCGTGGGGCGGATATTATTCAATCAATAGTTTAACCTCAAGCGTATATACTATTTCGCTTCAGGAAGTTCCGCAGACGGCGGCGTTTAATATAGCAACTGATTTTTTCAACTCCGCCGATAACGATTATACAGGTTCAGGAACAGGAATATACTGGAATGGAAATGCGCTCACGCCTGGGTACATAAAATCTACCGTTCCATCTTCTGCGGCTTTAGGCACTCTAATGATATATTTTCCGGCGGCGTAATAATGGAACAAATAGGACAGATACTCCTGCGAAGAGGGTTAGTCTCAAAAGATAAATTAAAAGATGCGTTACTGCTTCAAGATTCGCAGGAAGACAGGCTTATCGGAGAAATTTTAGTCGAAAAAAAATATATAACTGAAGATGACCTTCTAAAATCCCTCGCAGAACAATATAATTTCGACTACTTACAATTTATTAATCAGGACGACATCGATATCCAATTATGCAAAAAAGTGGATGAAACACTTACATTCTTATTCGATAAATGTTTTTTAATTTTAAAAGACAAAAATAATAAAGTTAAAGTCGTATGTTATAGGCTTGATCTCGAGATAACTTCAAGAGTCGGTTTTATAATGGATTACGATATCGTTTTAGCGCAAAAATCCATTATATATGATGCTTTAAACACAAAGTTTATCATAAAAGGAAACGACAATGTCCAAAAAGACGATGCGGTAAAACTTTTAAATCAAGTAATAGAAATAGGAGTTGCAAGAAAATCCCCAAACATAAGGATTAAATATGCGATAGATAGTTTTTATTTAAATTTTGATATGATAGACGGCCAGGTTGAATCTTTTAGGTCTATCTCCATCAATATTGGAATAGCTATCGTTAATATTATCGCTGGGAACTGTAAAACTACGCTTATACCTGGTAAGCCCGCAAGCGCAAATTTTTTACATAAATCAAAGTTAATTGATAAAGACATAGATATAAGGGTTGAGTTTATCCCTATCGCCGCGCCGGCGGCCGATGCTTCAAATATATTTGAAGCAGTCCTTAGGATCCATTATTCTTATTCGAAAGATTTTTTAGATATAGATAACTTAGGTTTTAATGCTCATCAGGTTAATTTACTTAAGCTCGTAAAGAAATTTTCGCACGGCATTATAATCTCGACGGGTCCTACCGGTTCGGGAAAAACGACTACATTTTACTCTCTCATTAAAGACTTATCCGACATGAGAAAAACTATTTTTACGATAGAAGACCCGGTCGAAAATCATTTTTCGGAGATAAATATAACGCAAATGAGCATTAAAGAAAAAGGACTTGATTTTCCGGATGCAATCCGCTCAATATTAAGGTGTGAACCTAAGATAATCATGGTCGGTGAAATTAGAGATAAACATACCGCCGAAGCGGCTCTTTCCGCCGCCGAAACGGGGCACTTAGTTCTTACGACAGTTCACGCTAATTCCGCGCTTGCTTCTTTTAGAAGGCTTGAAACGCTTGGAATTAATATAACGAGGTTTATAGATTCTATCAGGATGATAACTTCACAGAGGCTTTATATTGAGTTATGCCCCGAATGTAAAATTAAGGAATTGATACCAAAAGAGATAAGTATTCTTCTAAATAACGATTATAAAGACTTAAAGCCGTTTTATGAAGATTTCGAAGAATTTCAAAATACAGTTATAAGGGAAGATATAACTATCAAGCGAATAGAGGATATTTCTATCAGAAATAAAAAAGGGTGTAAAAACTGTAATCATACGGGGTATAAAAAAAACAAGAGAGCCGTTATCGAAATAGCTCTTTTCGACGACGAGATGAGGCAGCTTGCGGTGGATACTAAAACCGTGTTCGAACTTGAGAACGCGTTTATAAAAAAAAGAAGTTTTCTGCCAATCAAAGTGTATGCGTACAGCTTGTTGATAAAAGGTACAATCGATGTCGAACAATATTTTTCGATGGTCGGTTAATATCGTAACTGGTATAGGAGACGAAAATGCAATATTTGATAAGATATAAAAATGAGAACGGGCTCTCCGTATGGGACACTATAAAAGGAGAATCCGCCGCCGAAATCAGAGATAATCTTTTAGATAACGGCGTACTTCCAGATATACTCTTACCGGCGCCTTTTTCTCTTAAAAAATATAAGGCAAATGCAGGATTAAGCGACAAACAGTGCAAAGATATCTTTTTTCAACTTGCAAATCTAATAAATTCAAGCGGTAATATATCTACCGCCGTAAATTTTTTACATGACAAAATTAACGCTATTAATCAGGATAAATTCGTACACCGGTCTAAAATAAGGCGCGTAATCAAGAAGTTCATAAAATATTATTACAACGATAAGTTTAAATATTTAATAAAATTCATTGATTCCTTAAAAGACAGGGTTCACAAAGGCGACAATCTCATTGGAATATTTTCAGATAATAAGTTTGATGAAGTCGCTATTAGTCTCCTGAAGTCGGCTGAGCGCACCGGAGATTTATATAACGGATTTATGAAGTGTATGCAATATTACGAGTCAAAGATAGGTTATAAGAAAGCTATATTAGATACTCTGTTATACCCCGCCCTCTTATTTTCGCTGCTTTATATCGCATTCTTAACTTTCTTATTTTACGTTATACCTTCTTTTGCAAGTTTTTTCAAGGAGTTTCCGCATGTTCCGCCTTCGACGCTCGCAATAATCAACTTATTTGCTCTGCTTAGAAAATATTATATTTTTTATACCGGTGCTTTTATCGCAGGCTGTATTTTATTATTTTACTTTTTTGTTTTAAATAAATACAACTTAAGGACGAAAATATTCAACGGCTTGGCATCCATTCCAATAGTAGGCGAGCTCTTTCAATTTGAATTTTTAAGATATTTTATGTACCAACTCAGTTTGCTTATATCCTCAGGCGCGGATATAAGGGGAATAATCTCTTTTTTTAAGGACAACACTAAAAATAGCTTTTATAAAGATAAGCTCGTGGTAATACATAATCATTTAATGTCCGGCTACGGACTTGCAAAAAGTTTTGAAATAGCTTCTTTTTTAAGAGTAGAGGATATCTATTTTATAGATTCGGCGGAGAAATCCGGCTCCCTTGATAAAGCAACTATGGAACTTTCAAAAACTTATAGCGAATATTTCGATACCGAGATGAAACTTTTTAAAAATGCTCTTTCTGGAATAGCTGTAGCCTTGGTTGTAATTTTTATATTAATTATATTTGCCGGCGTCTATTTGCCAATGATAAACGGTATGGTGAGTCTTGCAAAATGATTATATTGCTTTCTATTCTTATCGGGATTATAATAATTTTAATTTTCTTTATAGACTGGGGAAATGCAAAATTAGAGTTTGATTTAAACGATAAAGACAATATAATAGGGATAGGTAAAGCAAGCGGCGTATATCTAATAAAAGTAAAAGACCACTATATAGTTGCAGGGATAAAAATTAAAAACAAAAGAAAGGCCGTTAAAGAGTTTTTATATCTCGTAAACAATAACGGCTATTTACCGCCTGATATGTTTTTTAAGAATATTAAAGGTTAAATTTGGGGAAATTCCCCAATGGCCGGTATAGTTATTGCAAAAACGGACACAATGAAATATTACGCACCGCAAACACTCTTAAATTATAATATTTACAGGTTAGGTCGTTAAACTCATAACCCAAAGGTCGCAGGTTCGAATCCTGCCCCCGCAACCAATTAAAACCGCAATAAGCAGGCAGTTCCGACAATTTTACTCTTGACGCCGATATACAAAAATACCGGGGAAATTATAAACATTATATAGCAGCTTTAAAAAAACTCAATTCATGACTTATTACGGCATTAGAAATAAACAAACCGGAGAATTACTGCGCCAATTTTTTAGAAAAAATGCGGAAAAAGGCAACATGTCGGTCATATCTCTCGACAATATCGGCGACCCGCTGTCCGTCCACATATTTTTAACTAAAAATAAAAAAACGGCGGAAGCTTTACTGGATAAAGGGTACTGCGAACATAACAACGAAACGTATAAATTGGACGATAAATTGAACGGCGTAAAGGATACTTTGGAAATTTACGAATCGGAATTCAATTTATAACTCCGGCTTACAGCCTGTCGTAGTCGTCTTCAAACCTGACTATGTCGTCTTCTTTAAGATATTCTCCCACCTGCGCTTCTATAATAACCAGCGGTATCAAACCCGGATTTTCAAGCCTGTGGACGAAACCCATTGGAATATAGGTAGATTCGTTGGCTCTTAAAAGCGTTTCTTTATCGCCGACGGTAACAAGGGCGGTTCCGCTCGTTACTATCCAATGCTCCGACCTGTGGAAGTGCTTTTGAAGCGAAAGCTTCGCGCCGGGTTTTACCGAAATCTTTTTAAGTTTATAAAGGGAGGATTCCAGCAAAACGGTATATGAGCCCCAAGGCCTGTGGACGGTAAGATGATGCGTATGCAGTTCGGAATTTCTATTTTTCAATTCATCGACGACTTTTTTAACGTTCTGCGAAGAACCTTTCTTGGAAATTAAAATAGCGTCGTCCGTATTGATAACTATTAAATCTTCTATATCTATAGCTGCAATCATTTTCCCGCCGGACATTATAAGATTGTTTTTGGAGTTAATGCCTACGATATCTTCTTTTGAACTTACGGCGTTATTATTTTCGTCTTTTTCCAGCTCGTTATAAATCGAATCGAAATTTCCAAGGTCTGACCAGTCTATATCGGATTCTACGACTTTAACCGATTCAGTCTTTTCCAGAAGGGCAAAATCGATAGAATTTTCCTCTATTTTAAACATATCCGCTTCTTTTACCCTTATCATGCCGCCGTCTCGCGATGCGTTTTTATAAGCCTCCACTGAATTTTCGTAAATTGCGGGGCACAGGGACTGAAGCTCCTTAAGCAGTATTTCGGGTCTGCACATCAGCATTCCGCTGTTCCAGTAAAAATTATTTTCCGAAATATATTTCGCGGCGGTTTCTTTATCGGGTTTTTCTTTGAAAGACAAAACAGGCGATATTGCAGCATTTCGGGTTTTTGCGGGCAGTCCGGCTTCTATGTAGCCGTAACCGGTTTCCGGGTATGTCGGCTTAATGCCGAACATAACGATGCCGCCTTTCATGGCTTCCTCCCGCCCGGCATCTATAATGCTTTTATAAGCGTCTTCGTTTTTTATAAGATGGTCGGAGGGAGTAACGAAAACCAAATCCGAACCTTTTTCGGCGGCATCTAAACATGACAGCGCGACGGCCGCCGCGGTATTTCTGGGAGCAGGCTCTAAAATAAACCTGCGGTTCTTAACGCCGATTTCATCGAGCTGGTCGAGCGCGATGAAATACTGGTCTTTATTGGTTACTATTATGAAATCGCCGCATAAATCCTTGTTTCTTAATGCGGTCAGCTGAAACAAAGACATATCGCCTATAAGTTTATAAAACTGCTTGGGAAAATAAGTCCTCGAAATGGGCCACAGCCTCGTTCCGCTTCCTCCGCATAAGATAACGTTCGTCAAAATAAATTTACCTCCCTACCGAATAATAATCGAAGCCGCTTTCGAGCATTCTTTTTTTGTCGTAAATATTCCTTCCGTCGAATACCGCGGGGGTTTTCAGCGCGGCTTTAATTTTATCGAAATCCGGCACCCTGAAATCGTTCCATTCCGTGGCGATTATTAGTCCGTCGGAACCTTTAAGCGCGCCGTACATATCCTCCGCATATTCTATTTCCGAGAAAATTTTTCTGGTATTATCCATGGCTATAGGGTCGTATGCTTTAATTTTAGCGCCGTAGGAAAGAAGTTTAGATATTATGACTAAAGACGGTGCCTCCCTTATATCGTCGGTTTTAGGCTTAAAAGAGAGTCCCCAGAGCGCGAAAGTCCTGCCTGCTATATCTCCCTTGAAATGCTTTAATATAAAATCTACTATAATTTCTTTCTGCGAAGCATTCACCTCGTCCGCAGCCTTTAGAAGTTTAAATTCGTAATTA
>JAJXZU010000217.1:0-3434 GCA_021779895.1 bacterium | reverse complement strand
TACAGTTTCGTCAAGGTCATTTTTTTCTTCGCAGGGAAGTCCGAAAATAAAATATAATTTTATATTTACTATGCCCTTTTTTATTATATTTTTAAGGGCAGCCGTTATTTCATCGTTGCTTATATCTTTATTTATCATTCTCTTTAGCCGATAAGAGCCTGTTTCTATGCCGAGCGTTACGGTTTTAATGCCGGTTTCTTTTATTAAATCCAGATTATTTTCGTCAAGGCAGTCGAATCTTATCGAAGATAACGAAAAATGTTTTTTAGAATCCAGGGAAAACCGCATAATTTTATTTATATTTTTGCTGTCCATAGTGCCTAATCCTACGAATCCGGCTTTATCGCTTTCGTTCAAGGATTCTATGGCTTTAAAAACAGCGCCCGGTTTCGATTCTCTCTGGGGCAGATATATAAATCCGGCGCTGCAGAAGCGGCAGCCCCTTTTGCACCCCCTTTCTATTTCAATCATATTTATATTGCTTAATTCAGAAAATTTAGTAGTAATAACAGAAGAAGAGAATACCGAATCCTTATCTGCCCATTTTCTTTTTATTTTTTCGGGAAAACCGGGGAGATGCCTGATTTCGCTTAAGACGTTAGGCTTTTTTTTATCGAATATAAAACTATAAGCTGACGGCACGTATATGCCGTCTATTTTTGCCGCATTTTCAAGGATTTCGTATTTATTTCCGTTTTCGGCTATTTTAAAAAAATCGGGAAAAATTGCTTCTGCCTCGCCTACAAACATAAGGTCGAAAATCGGGGCGACCGGCTCCGGATTTAAGAACGCTATCACTCCCCCCGCCATAATAAGGGGAAACGATCCGTTCCTGTTTTTCGAAAGGAAAGGAATTTTTTCTGCGGATAAAATTGAAAGTATATTAGAAAAATCGTTTTCATAGCTTAACGAGAAAAATATGAAATCATAATTTATGAGCCTCTGCCTAGTTTCGATGGATATAATCCCTTTAGAAACATCGTCCTGTAAAAAAGCCCTGTCGCAGGATATAAACCCCGATTTATTTATCAATTCGTACGCCCTTAAAAAACCTAGATTAGACATTGCGACTCCGTAGTAGTTGGGAAATACGATGACGGCTTTTAAATATGCTCCGGAGCGTTTTATTAAATTGCTTCGTTCGGATTTTAGATAGATGTCGTACAGTTTTTGCAGGTTATTTTTATTATTAACGTTAAGGCGGGGATTGGAAAAATTCCGGTTTCTGGTCATGCGGCGGTATTATATTTCATGCTAATTTTACCGAAGCTATCCTTTCGGTTACTAGTTCGGCTATCCTTTCGTCTATGCCGAGATGATCGCCTAATTTAATATTAATATCGGGGTATTTTTCTTTATATCCGTTGATTATTTCCGGAATATCCCTCGAAACATGATTGCCCGAATATAAAAAATACGGTATTACGTATATGGATTCAAAATTTTCCCCTGCCAGTTTTTCGATAATGTCCCGTATGTTAGGTTCGGCATGTTCCAAATAGGCACATTCTAAGTTTATTCCCTTAAGTTTAGATTTTATTATTTCAGTTATGCTCTTAAGAATATCGTTGGCTTCGCTTCTTCTGGAACCGTGTCCGAGAAGAACTATCGATTCTTTTTTCATACATTTATCCTTTTTAAATTTATCCTTTCATTATACCGCCTATATATTTTATAATATTATTAAACGTTGTGCAATCGGGAGGTTTTTTAATACGCATGAATGACGAATATGCCGTGAAGGTAGAACGGTTAGTTAAAAAATATAGAGATTTGACCGCCGTGAACGATATTTCGTTTACCGTGAATAAAGGCGAATTTTTTGCGTTTCTGGGGCCTAACGGAGCCGGTAAAACTACAACTATAAAAATTCTTTGCACTCTTGTGCGGCAGACGAGCGGCTATGCATATATCAACGGCTATAACACCTTGACGGACCCGAAAGAAGTAAGAAAATCCATAGGTCTCGTATTTCAGGATCCGACGCTCGATAACGATTTAAGCGCATACGAAAATTTAAATTTTCATGCGAAACTATACGGAATGAATAAAAGCGCTATTAAAGACAGGATAGATTATATATTAAATTTCATAGACCTATACGGATACAAAGATAAACCGGTAAAATTATTATCGGGCGGAATGAAAAGGAGGCTTGAGGTCGGAAGAGGGCTGCTCCATTCCCCATCCGTCCTGTTCCTTGACGAGCCCACAGTAGGGCTTGATATTCAGACCAGAATAAATATGTGGGATTTTATAAACAGGCTCAGAAAAGAAGAGCAGACCACCGTATTTTTGACGACGCATTATATAGAAGAAGCCGAAAACTGCGATAATATAGCCATAATAGACAACGGAAAAATCATAGCGATAGACACGCCTTCCGCTTTAAAAAAGTCTGTAGAATCCAAAACCAACGAAATCGCCACGCTTTCCGACGTTTTCATATCGCTCGTGGGCAGGGAGATAAGAGAAGAAACCGGTTCTGCGCTGGACAGAATGAGGGAATTCAGCAAAGTATTAAAAAGATAAGCTCTTTAGTATTATTTCCGAGGAAGCCTCAAGAGCCATAGTCCACCTTAGGGCTTCAAGCGGGGTCGGCCCCCATGAAAAAGAACCGTGGGATTTAATCATAAAAACGCCGTTTTCTTTAAACATATCTTTAGCTTCCAGTTTAAGCTTTAATCCGCCGGATTTGATATCTTCTATAAATTTAAGCGGCAGGATATATATTTCGGGGAAAAAATAGGCGGATTCAAAATCTACCGGGGTTATTTTATCTAAACCCGGGTATTCCGCGTGAAGCTTTCTAATAACTAAAGGAGAAGATTTGAATTTAACCGCCTTTTTTTTATTAAGAACTAAGGACAGCGCAATAGCATTTACCGGATGGGAATGAAAAACGGTCGAGCAGGGAAAACTTTTTAATATGAATTTATGGACTTCCAGTTCCGAAGACGGTTCCGGCGTTCCCGTGCTTTCGGCAGGGTTGAATCCGTTCCGCGATTGTTTTTCGGGGTCAAGCGGAACTGCGGTGAAATCGGAAGGTTTTAAATCTATCAGGCTTTTTCCGGTTTTTGTAATCAGTATGCTTTTCTTTATTCCCATGCTGATATTTCCGCTATGGGTATCGATAAGGCCTTTATCGAAGGCTATTTTGCAAACCCTTCCGAGCTCCGATACGTACTTAGAATATTCCGGTTTTTTCGGCTTGTTTTTTATCATTATTGCAGTTTATTTTATACGACCGGAAAAGCGAATACAATAAAAAAATACATTTTATTTAAAAAAATGGTATAATATACTCTATAAATGGGGGCGCAACGGTTTCGACGGTGATATTACGGCTGTAAGCTGCATGTCGAGGACGCTTTGTAGGCTCGTTAATCATTCGAAGCAAAACATAATCGCAGATAACTACGATTACGCATTAG
>JAJXZU010000138.1:0-3448 GCA_021779895.1 bacterium | reverse complement strand
TTTAACTAAAAAACTTAAAGAAGAAATTGCTATTCCGGTATATGCAAGCGGCGATATTTTTACGGTTGACGATGCTGTATCCGTAAAAGACTATACCGGAGCCGACGGAATTATGTTTGCAAGAGGGGCGGTAGGCAAGCCCTGGGTATTTGCGGAAGCGAAAAATAATCATACGCATTCCTTAAACCGAAAAATAGACATAATCATAGAGCTGATGGAAGAAATAAGTTTATTTTACGGCAGGGAAAGGGGGCATAATCTTATAAGGCCTCATCTTTATAGCTTTTTAAAAGGATTTAAAGGCTCAAAGGGATTAAGATGTATGGTTAATAACGCGAAAACCGAAAAAGAGATATTGGAAATTTTAAATATATTGAGAACGGCAGACTATGAATATACTCGGCTTGATTGAAAAGTTTTTGGACCGCGGGAATGGCCGTATCCTCGTTAATCCGGATTTTTGCGTAAGGCTTAAAACTCCTATGGCGGGCTGTTACGAATGTATAGACAGATGCCCCGATTTATCGATAAAAATAACCGATAACGATATAAATATTCTGGAAAACTGCACTAATTGCAACGCCTGCCTTTATATCTGCCCTAATTCGGTTTTTTACGTCAAAGAGAATAAATCAGGGAATAATAATAAATCTGATTTAGAGCCAAAAGAGAAAATTTTTTATTTTTGCAGTCAAACCGAATCATATTTCAAAACCTCAAAAGCCGATGAGGATTATTTTATAAAATGTATTTATGAAGTAGAAGATTTAGATATAATTTCCGCAATAAAAAACAAAGCGGGGATATTTTTCGTTTCGGCTGATTGCAAGTCTTGCAGACTAAAATATTTCCATAACAAAAAAATTAAAAGGATAAACGAAATAGCTAAGTTTTTAAACGCTGAGGACTCGTTTGCCGAAATTAATATGGAGGATTTTAATTTAAAGGAATTGGTAAAAGAACGCGGTAAAGAGGCGTTAAAGTTTAAACCTGCCGCAGATAAAACCGCAGATAAGGAGAATATGAAAAACGCCGATTCGGCTCAAAATGCCGAAACGTTAGACAGGAGGGAGTTTTTTAAAAATTCTTTTAAAAGCATAAAAAATAATGCCAAAAAACTCGTCGAAAATATATCTATCGAAGACCTTCCGCTGTCGGAACTTTATTCCCAATTTATCGATACCGGCGAAAATGAAAAAAAAATAAATTATTTATTATTAAAAAGACAGAAAAAAATTTACCGGTTTTTAAAAGAAAATAAAGAGTTAGTGCGGCTTTTAAATATAAGACTGCCTAAAATAAATGAAAACTGCGTTTTTTGTTCTAACTGCTGGGAATTGTGTCCCACGGGAGCATTAAGTTTTAAGGAAAATCAAATATCGCTTGAGCCGTTTTTTTGCACAAGCTGCGGCCTATGTAAGGATATATGCAGCTTCGGAGCGCTGAGAATGTATAAGGCTTTGAATTTAAAAGATATTTCGGGGGGAAAACTTTTGCTTTTAAATAAAAATAATTTTTAATTTGTGACATAAATCATATTTTAAAAATATCCGATTTGATAACATAAAATAAAATATCCGATTAAATGAAATCCTATAATTTAAATTTTAAAAATTAAGGAAAAAATTATGGAAAAATTGAACGAAGAGAAAGAAAAGAGCTGCGTAGAAATAACGGAAGAGGACATCAGGGAAGCCTTCGAAAAACATAAAACGTACGTCGATATATCTTTAAACGATTTTATTAAAATTTACAGGGATGCGTTTGAACTTGCTAAGGACAAGGTTCACAGCGTCACGGTAGAAAAAGTGATGACCAAAAAAGTTATTTCCGTATCCGAAAATTCGGGAATAAAAGAGGCCATGAATTTACTTGCAGAAAATGGGTTGACGTGCGCTCCGGTCGTCAATGAGGAAAACGCAGTTACGGGATTCATAGCGGATTCCGATATTTTAACCAGCGCAGGCGTAATAAAAAAGCACACTTTTAAAGATTTAGTCAGGCACGTAATAGGAGAGCCGACGCCGCACGCCCTCAGGACTATCGACGCTAAAAACGTGAAAGACATTATGGCTTCTCCCGCAATTACCGTATCTACCGATACGTGCGTTAAAAAAGCGGCCGCGATATTTAACGAAAAACGGATAAAAGTTATGCCGGTCGTCGATATCCACGGAAAACTCGCAGGCGTAATATCTATGACCGATATAATAAAGCATATCGATAAAAATTAAATATAAAATAATATAGCGGGGACACTAAAATGTGGTTTAAAGAATACCTTAACAGAATGAAAGGCGGCGGAAAGAATGCAACCAGCGTGAGCCTGCACGTAATTTTTTGGTCGGGACTCGCTTCTATAATAGGCATAGGAACGGTTGCTTATATATCCGCAAAATTTTTCAATCCGTTCGACTTAACTTTACTCATAGGTTCTTTCGGCGCTTCCGCAGTGCTTATATACGGCGCTATAAAAACCCCTCTCGCACAGCCGAGAAATCTTATAGGCGGCCATATTCTTTCAGGTTTTGTAGGAGTCGCAAGCTATAAACTGTTCGGCCATATTAATATGCCTTTAGCCGCAGCGGTAGCGGTTTCATTCGCTATTATGCTTATGCATGCGACTAAAACGCTTCATCCTCCGGGAGGCGCTACTTCTTTAATAGCGGTAATCGGCGGCAAGGGAATATACAAGCTCGGTTTTCTTTATCCGCTAATGCCGGCAGGTTTAGGCGCGCTTATATTGCTAATAATTGCTTTAGTAGTAAATAATCTTTCTAAACATAGAAGCTATCCCGAATACTGGTGGTAAGATATGGCAATTATAAAAAATTTCTTGACAAAAGTATAAAATTATTAAATAATAGAAAACTACGCTTAAAATATATTATATATTTATAAACTGCGGGAGACGTATAAATGACGGAAAGCAAGTGGATATTAGTAGATGCAAAAGGAGTAAGCTTAGGAAGGGTCGCAAGTTTTGTGGCTAACAGGCTTATGGGCAAGGATAAAGCAAACTGGACGCCGTATGCGGATAACGGGGATTTTGTGGTTATCGTCAACAGCGCTAAGGCAAAAATAACGGGCAGGAAAGCGGATGATAAAGAATATCATTTTCACAGCGGTTATCCCGGCGGAATGAAGACTTTTAACTATAAAGATATGCTCAAAAAAGACCCGACGTTTCCGGTTTATCAGGCTATTAAAGGAATGCTGCCTAAAAACAAGCTTTCGGACGCCGTTCTTAAAAAAGTTAAAATATACGAAGGCGAAGAACATCCTCACACCGCTCAGCAACCGGTTAAAGTAGAAATAATAAAATAAATTAAAAATTAAATTACGGGTAAAAAGGCTTATGGCAAAAAAAAATATTATACACGCGGTAGGAAAAAGAAAAACAGGCATAGCAAGGGTATATTTTAAAGAAGGAACAGGCAAAATTATA
>JAJXZU010000155.1:0-3449 GCA_021779895.1 bacterium | reverse complement strand
TAAAGTGGACAGGCTTATAACCGAACCGACCGACAATATACTTCCTAAAGCTTATTGCGCCCAGATTAAAAGAATTATCGCCAACATTTTATCGGTAACGGATTACTGGAACGAAGACGTTATGGATTCCGTTTTGGTCGGCAGAAATCCTATTTCCGAGATAATAATAGAAGATTCGGAGATTTGCAGGTGCAATGAAATGGGTTTCGTTGCGGATTTCATAGAAAACGAACTTAAAATTAAATTAAGGCGCGTAAAAAATAACGATATTGAAAGAAAGGGCGATTTTATTTGTAAAAGCGGCATTCCTTTAGACGAAAAATTCGGCAAAATAGCAGGTTATTTTTACCGCGATATGGAGAAGAAAAAGCCGTTTAAACCGGAATACGTTAAACCCAAATGCGTTTTTTGGGGAACGCCTCCGTGGGGAGATTTTTCTATCGCAAATTATTTTCCGGATGAAACCCATGTTTACGGTTGGACGAGGTGCGTCGAAAACCTGACGCCCGGCGACCTTAAATTAGAATTGGAGTTCGACTCTGACGTTCCTACCGTGTTCTTTGCGCAAAGTTTCTGCCCGAAAGCGGGTCTTGCTTCTTATCTTGCAAACAAGCATCCGAGAGGAATATTTATAGATATGGATATAGGGCTTACGAGAAGCACGGTTGCAAAACTAACGGCATTTCTGCAATTAAATAAGGTTATATAAAGTTTCAAAAACGGGGAAAAGAAATGATATTGCTTGATGCGGGGACGACTTACGCAAAAATATTAAATACAGAAACGGATGAAAGGACGGTCAAAAGAGTATCCGACCTCGAGAAAACTTTCAGGGCGGATGTAGGAACGGGACACAATATAAACAGATTTGCAAAACATTCCGTAAATGAAATTATCGCGCTCGCAAATGCAGGAAAAAAACTTATAAACGATGATTCCTTTACTCTTCTCGATGTAGGTTCGAGAGATGCAAAATACGTCGTGTTCGAAAACGGGAGTTTCATACATTCCGACTGGAATACCGAATGCGGCGCATTTACCGGTCAGGCGATAGAGATTCTCGGGAATTATTTAAATATAGATTATTCAAAAATAGAGCCGCAGAAAGAATTTATAACGGCGACGTGCGGACTTCTCGGAATGGGTCACGTTTTCGATTTGGTAGCCGGAGGGACTGAGCCTGAAATAGCGGCTTCAAGGCTGATAAAAGGCGTATGTATTTCTATGTACAGGTTTGCAAGAAAACCTAAGAAGATATATCTTACGGGGGGACTTGTCCGTAACAGGCTTTTTGTCGAATCTATGCCTTGCGAAACGGTTATATTAGACAGGTTTACCCTGCTGGAAGGGGTTAAGGAATACGCGCTCGATATGAATAATGCCTGAACGAAAATATAAAAAAGGGGTCGGAATTGAATTCTGACCCCTTTTTTATATTTTAATACGACAGCGTTTTAACGTTATCATCCATTACCATTTCGACGACATAAGCGCCTCCTACGACGCCGCTACATTCTTCAATCAGGTCTTCTTTGTTAAAATTATTTAGCTCCAAAGCGGGAGTGCATACTTTAAAAACGACGCCGGCTTCATAAGCGTCTTTAATAAAATCGTAAACCGACTTGGGACTACCTTCTTTAACCCTGAGGTTCTCAGCCACTCCTTTTTTCATTAAAAGACCGGCATCCGCCGTGAGCACTACTTCTACTTCATAGTCCATTGTCGCCGCCGCCGCCGCCTGAAAAAAGGGCGCTCCGAGCGTATGCGGATTTGAAGGCGTGGTGTTTTGAAGCATAATAAAAAGTTTGTTTGCCATTTGTAATAAATCCTCCATTAATTTTTTTTGTGAATTTTTGCAAAATAAGCGGTATTTATATATTATGATAACATCAAAGCCGCTTTATTTGCAATAAATTAAATCATGCGGGCACATATAATATTTTCATGGATTCCTTGACTTCTTTAATGGTTTCGGAAGCGACGGCTTCCGCTTTTTTAGTTCCGGCAAACAGAATATCCCATACTTCGTCTTTATTTTTTAAGTAATAAGCCCTTCGCTCGTTCATAGGCTCAAGAAGCGACTTAATAACCTCGAACAGGTTTTCTTTGCATTTTACGCAGCCGATTTTTCCGTTTTTACAGTTATATTCGGTTTCATTTATAAGGGTTTCATTTGAAAAAGCCTTATGATAAGAGTAGATAGTGCATATTTCCGGGTTCCCTTTGTCGGTCGGATGTATCCTGTTCTTATCGGTCAAGGCGGATTTAATTTTAGTTTTTATAAGGTCGAAATCGTCCGAAAGATTAATAGCGTTTCCATAAGACTTGCTCATTTTAAGATTTCCGTCGAGCCCGACTAACTTGGAAAATTTGTCTATCAGTGCAAAAGGTTCCATTAATTTACCGCAATATAATTCATTGAATTTTCTGATTATTTTTCGGGCAAGTTCGATATGCGGAAGCTGGTCTATGCCGACGGGCACAAGGTCTGCTTTAAAAATAGCTATATCGGCGGTCTGGCTGACGGGGTAACCAAGAAAGCCGTAACTTAATTCTTTATAGCCCCTTTCCTTCGCCTCCGTTTTAATCGTGGGATTATGCCTTAAAGGATTTACGGAAATAAGCATGGAAAAAAAGGTGGTGAGTTCCGCTATTTCCGGTATCATAGACTGAATTATTATCGTGGATAAACATGGGTCTATTCCGGCGGAAAGATAGTCTAATGCTACGAGAAAAATATTATCCCTAAGCTTTTCGGGATGTTCGAAATTTGTCGTAAGCGCTTGAATATCGGCTATTAAAATGAAAGTTTCATATTTATCCTGAAGCCTTATCCTGTTTTTTAACGAGCCGGCGTAATGCCCTAAATGGAGCGGTCCCGTCGGCCTGTCGCCCGTTAAAATCCTTTTATATTTAAACTTTGACTCGTCGGCTATAGCCGCATTTTCAGTTTTTAAATCCATTATTTTAATGCCGTTTTGTGTGTTTTTGCGTTTAGTTTTAAATTATAATATGTTATAATGTTATAAACAAGCTAAAAATAATATACCGGCAGCGCAAAAGTTTAAATATGGACAATCGTAATAATAATAATTTAGAGAACATAAAAGCAAAGCAAAAAACGGTAAAGGAACTTTTAAAAAAAAAGAACGCGATTTTGCTGGCGCATAACTATCAAAGGGACGAGATTCAGGAAATTGCCGATTTTCAAGGGGATTCCCTGGAACTTTCCATTAAAGCCAATAAAACTGATGCGGATATTATAGTATTTTGCGGCGTCAGATTCATGGCCGAAAGCGCCGCCATTATGAATCCCGATAAAGCGGTCATTCTTCCGAACGAAAATGCCGGCTGTCCTATGGTTGATATGATAACCGCCAAAGATATCGTTAATTTAAAGGCCGATTATCCTGATGCTCCGGTAGTCGCCTACGTCAATACTTCAGCCG
>JAJXZU010000199.1:0-3450 GCA_021779895.1 bacterium | reverse complement strand
AACTGCTCGAATCCTCTTAATTCTGGAACGATAAAATAGGTTTTTTCGACGTTTCCTTCATCGTTCAAAAATATGTCGATTTTACCGTGTCCTTCCAGTCTTGTTATCGGGTCTATGGATATTTTTCTCATGGCAGAGTTCTCCTTTTTAAAATGGAATCCGCAAGACTGTATTTATAAAACAGTCCTGAAGGGTCGGGAATAGATTCTATCGTCCTGTCGATATTTTCTATTATTTTTGCATCCTCCAAACCTTTTATGCCGCCTATATCTATTATAGAACCGAGCGCTGATACCATTTTTGCGCCCTGGTCGAGTACCCCTTCGGATGGACCGTAGCATCCGGTGCACGGCATATTGACTTTAGGGCAGAGAGCGCCGCAGCCGTCCCTAGTCGCGATACCCATACAGATAAGCCCCTGCTCTAAGAGGCATTTTTCTTTTTCCGGAATTATTTCGTAATTCCTGTAAAATCTTTCTATCTTTTTTTCCGATTTTTTTCTGTCGCATTCTTCGCATACGGAAGACGTCCCGGCTCCTATTACGGATTTTTTGGGAGGCAGGACAGCGCCGGAAATAACGAGTTCGATAACGTTCCAAATCTGCTTGGGCTCGGGTGGGCATCCGGGTATAAAATAATCTACATCGACTACCTGCGAAAGCGTTCTGAGGGTATCGTAAAAACGGGGAATTTCAAGACTTCCTTCCGGAACGTCCGACTCAGGAACCGGTAAAATCCCGAGAGGATTGTCTATCGTAGGGTTATCGAGATAAACCGTTTTAAAAAGTTCGTCTCGAGAAGACAGGTTTGCAAGGCCGGGAATGCAACCTTCGTAAGCGCAGGAACCGAATGCAATCAACGCCTTGGATTTTTTTCTTAAAAGGTGCGCCATCTCTTCGTTTTCTTCGGTTCTAATCCCTCCGTTAAAAAAAGTTATAAAAATACTTTCGTCCGGCAGTTCTTTTATGTTCTGTTTCTTCGTGTCTAAAAGGCATGGGCAGAACATAAAATCGAAGTTGGCATCCAAATCTATTATCTTTTCGTTAATATTCACAAGCGCGATTTCACACCCGCCGCACGAAGCCCCCCAGTACATGGCGATTTTAGGTTTACCTGTCATAATACATACCTATCCCCCCGTATTTTTAATTAAAAGATATTAAAATTTGTTCTTTTTATTTCGTAATTTATAATTTATACATATTCACTATTCCGGATGCCTTATCCATATCGTCCACCATCTGTATTACGGAATCGGTTATGCTTGACGTCGAGTCCGATATATGTTTCGATTCCGTCGATATTTTTTTCGCGGACATGCCGAGTTCCTGCATGGAAGCGTTCTGTTCCTCTATAGCCGAAGCGAGATTGTCGGTATAGTCTTTTATCGAACCGGCTTCACGATTTACGAAACTGTTGGAATCCACAAGCCTGCTGACGGTTTCGACGCCGTATGAAACGGTGTTCTCGGTTTCCTTAATTAAAGTCTCTACGTCGCGGGTCGCTTTGGTTACTTTTTCCGCCAATTTCCTTACCTCGTCCGCCACCACCGCAAAACCTCTTCCCTGTTCTCCCGCACGCGCCGCCTCTATGGCCGCATTAAGCGAAAGAAGGTTCGTCTGGTCCGCTATCTCTCTTATTACCGTAATAATATTCGTAATTTTTTTCGTGCTATCGTTGATTCTCTGAATAGAATCGTATAAATCAGAAACATGCCCCGCATTCGTATTCATAAGCCCTACTATGCCGTCCACTTTTTCTCTCGATTTTGCGCTTAATTCGGCTATACTGCTGATTGTCCTGGTATTTTCTTCTATGGTTGCAACCGTCCTCGATAATTCTTCCGACTGTTCTGAGCCTGCATTATTAAGTTCGCTTATCTGGCTCAGCAGCGTTCCGAACTCGACCGATACCTTTATTAATTCGTTCTTTGTTTCCGTTATATCCTGAGCAACCGTTCCTATGGCTTCCGTTAATGCGGAATTAGATTCCGAATAAAGGCCTGCGGTTAATAAGGCTTTATCGCCGCCGGCCAGGCAGCCCGCTTTGTTTATGTCTTCAAAGTTTAAATTCCTGCTTGCCATCAATTTTGCGCATGAATTTAACGAACCGACGAATATATTTATTTCGCCGGATATTTTATACAATTTATTTACAATTTCATTAATGCCGTTTTTTGTGAAAACGCCTATTTTTTCGTGTTCGTTTAAGAAATTCCCTTTCTCGATATTTTCTACGATAATTTGAATAACTTCAAGGGGCTTAATCAAAAAATAATATATATAAACGGCGGATATTATTATACCGGCCGTGATTAAAGCGAATGCAGATTCTTTAGAAAAATAATGGGGAAAGACAAAAAACGGAACGGCAGATATAATGACCGTAAATAAATATACGGATGCGAACTTTACCGCAATATCGTAATAAACTTTCTTAAATGTCATGATTGCCTCTAAATTTTAAATATTTTTATAAATAAATATTTAGATTTAATATTGCAATTATTATGCCATTAATAAGATTATATGAAGTATCGTATTTAGTTTGTAGTATTTTATGTATATTTTTAACCATTGCCGCAATTAATATATTAACAAATTAAATACTAAGGCTATCATATTGCCAACAAAGTTGGCAATATGACGCTTCCGAATTTGTTTTAAAAACTATACATGCCGACCATATAAAAAGAATTGGAATGGAATGATGCGTCTGGGTCAACCGCATACGAAGTTAAGTTATTATCCCATTCTAATCCAAGCATCATAGATTTAGTCACGTTCCAGCCGATATTTGCAAAAATAGAGCCCGATTCTCTCACCGGAGAAACATTATTAGCGGTATTATACGGCGCCCATGCGGCATAAGTATCGTTTAGATTTAAACCAAGGGCATCGTTATAATTAGAAAACGATACTTTCGAGTAACCGCCTACTATCGCGACTGGAGCTCCGAACTGCTTTAAATTTATTTTGGCCTGCGCGTCCCACTGCACGGCTTTTGTAGCATTAACGTTATTGCCGTTCTCGGACCAGTAAGCCTCAGGGGTATAAGAACCTAAATTTTCCTGCCCCAATACCGTGTTTAAACCCGTCATGCCGTGCGTGTACTGTATATCCCCCATGAAAGTAACGTATGAAACGGGAATAGTTACTCCGCCGCTTGCGGCCCAGCCGAACTCGGACTTCTTAAGAACGGCGGTATCGGAAGGGCCGTAAGAAACGTTTACGTACTGACCCTGAAAAGCTCCGTAAAAAGAAGCTGGGGCGCCTAAACCGGTTTTGAAATCTACCGGCAGTTTCGCTCCGAAGCCGGGAATGTTTGCGCTGATATCATAAACGCCTTTATCTCCCGCGTTGCTCATAAGCTCCGTATAATTGTCGCTTCCCGATTCTCCCTGTAAATCTATTAAACCTATTTGAGGATTTAACGTAAAGTTTCCGGCAT
>JAJXZU010000064.1:0-3484 GCA_021779895.1 bacterium | reverse complement strand
CATTATTTATTAGTATATAATTTGTCCATTAATGTTAAATACTTAAGCAATTCCGGCATTTAAAATATTAAACATTAATGATTATAATGCCGATTAGCATAAATGTCAAATTTATCAAAGAAATTTATAAAAATTTTTATAAATTCTTGACAATTTCTCTTAAATTTGGTTAAGTATTAAATGGTTTAGATATAACATAACTAAATTTATTTTGTAAATTTATATAATTTTAATATTAAGTTAAGGGGTTAAAAATGCAGAAAAAGTATTTATTGGCGCCCGGACCTACTCCAGTGCCGGAACGCGCTTTAGCCGATATGGCGCTTCCTATCGTTCATCACCGTGCTCCGGAATATTCGGTTATACTTCAGGAAGTAAGGGACAATTTAAAATATCTTTTTCAGACCAAGCAGGAGGTTTTGATATTTACGTCAAGCGGTACAGGAGCAATGGAAGGCTGCGTGTCCAATCTTCTTTCGGCCGGAGACCATGCTCTTGCCGTCAGAGGGGGAAAATTCGGAGAAAGATGGTTCGATATTTGCAAAGCATATTCCGTTAACGTAAAAGCTATAGACGTGGAATGGGGGCATACCGTTTCTCCAAAGTCCATCGAAGACGAATTAAACAAAGACCCGGAAATAAAAGCGGTTTATATACAGGCATCCGAAACGTCTACCGGCGTTTATCATCCCGTAAAAGAAATTGCCGATATAATTAAAAAAAGACCGAATACCATACTTGTCGTAGATGCCATTACGGCTCTGGGCGTAACAAACGTCCCTCAGGACGAATGGGGCATAGACGTAGTAGTAACCGGTTCGCAAAAGGCGCTTATGCTTCCTCCCGGACTTGCGTTTGCTTCTTTGAGCGAAAAGGCTTGGGGTTTTGTAGAAAAATCTACGCTTCCCAAATATTATTTTAATTTTAAAAAAGAAAAAAAATCTCTCGAAAAAAATCAGAATGCCTATACTCCTAACGTCCAGCTTATAGTCGGCCTAAGAGAAGTCTTAAGGGAAATAAAGGAAGAAGGGCTTGAAAAAGTTTTCAAAAGACACGCGAATCTTGCCAACGCCGTAAGGACGGCAGTACAGGCAATGGGATTAAAACTTTATACTATAGACGAGCCGTCGAATGCCCTTACGGCGGTTTGGGCGCCGGAAGGCATAGATGCCGGCAAAATAACAAAACTTATAAGAGAAAAATACGGAATTACAATAGCAGGCGGCCAGGATGCCGCTAAAGGCAAGATATTCAGGATAGCCCATCTGGGCTATGCAGGATGTTTCGACGTCATAACCGCTATTTCTGCATTAGAGGCGGTATTAAAAGAACTCGGTTATAAATTTGAAACCGGCAGCGGACTCAAAGCCGCCCAAAAAGCTCTTTTCGGCGAATAAATTTTGCAGGTTAACTATTTACTATTAATTAATTACGTATAATACGGGAGATAAGCGATGTTTAAGGTTATCGTAAGCGATAAACTTTCCAAAGAAGGCATAGATATATTAGCTAATACGGGTAAGATTCAGGTAGATGTTAAAACCGGGCTGAAACCCGACGAACTGAAGCAGATAATTCACGAATACGACGGCATCGTTATCAGAAGCGCCACCAAGCTTACCCAGGATATTATAGAAGCGGCAAAAAATCTTAAGGTCATAGGAAGGGCCGGCAGCGGATTAGACAACGTCGATAAAGCGGCCGCAACCGCCGCCGGCATAGTAGTTATGAATACGCCAGGAGGAAATACGGTAACTACGGCGGAACTGACATTTGCGATGCTTCTTGCCATGTCGAGGCATATACCTCAGTCTTTCCTTTCGATTAAAGAAGGCAAGTGGGAAAAGAGCAAATTTCAAGGTACGGAAGTTTACGGAAAAACTCTCGGAATAATAGGAATGGGCAATATAGGGCAGGTCCTTTATAACAGGGCAAAGTGTTTCGGAATGAATCCGATAGGATACGACCCGCTTTTGTCAAAAGAAAAAGCCAAGGAACTAGAAATAAATCTTGTCGGTTTAGACGAAATATATGCAAAATCGGATTATATAAGCGTTCATACTCCTTTGGTAAAAGAAACTAAAGGAATGATAAATAAAGAAACCATATCTAAAATGAAAGACGGGGTGAAACTCCTTAATATAGCAAGAGGAGGCATAATCAACGAGGCCGATTTATACGAAGCCCTTAAATCCGGCAAGGTTTCCGCATGCGCGTTGGACGTATTCGAAATAGAGCCGCCCGTCAATAATCCTCTTTTAACTTTAGACAATCTCATTGCTACCCCGCATCTTGGGGCATCTACCGAAGAAGCCCAAACTAACGTGGCAGTGGCTATATGCCATCAAATAGCCGATTATCTTATAAGCGGCACGATAAAAAATGCCGTCAACGTTCCTTCGGTGACGAAAGAAGAGGTAGAAATTATAGGACCTTATTTGAATTTAGGAGAAAAAATAGGCAGGCTTTTGGGAAGCATTATAACCGGCGGAATTACAAATATCAAAATAGACTATAACGGCGCCGTTTCCGCGCATAATACCGGAGCCATAACTCCTAATGCAGTGAAGGGGATTCTTTATCCGCTGTTGGGAGAGGATATAAATTACGTAAATGCAAACGAAGTCGCAAAAAAAAGAGGCATATCGGTTATCGAATCGAAATCGGACCAGGCATTCGACTACACAAGTTCGATATCTATTACCGCAACCACGGATGTTAAGACTTTCAGCATATCGGGCGCTATATTCGGCAAAAAAAATCCATGGATAGTAAAAATAGACGATTATTCTATAGAGGCTATTCCAGAAGGGCATATATTGGTCATATTCAATCTTGACAGACCGGGCGTTATAGCTTCGATAGGAAAGGTTCTCGGCAGGAATAAAATCAATATTGCAAGAATGCATCTAGGAAGGCATCTGGATAAGGCTATATCGATATTGCAATTAGATTCTGCGGTCGATAATGCCGTAATTAATGAATTAAAAGCCGAACCAAACATAACCGAAGCTAAATATTTAGAATTATAGTGAATAGAAAAAATCCGATAATTCCTTCCCAGCCGCCCCAGGGAACAAGGGATTTTCTTCCGGGAGAAACGGAATTAATAGACGGAACCGCTAATATATTACTGGAAGAGTTTTCAAAATGGGGATACAGCAAGGTTATAACTCCAAGCATAGATTTTTTAGACGTGTTTTTGATGAGTTCGGAATCTGCCGAACTGTTTAAGGTTGCAGATACGAGCACCGGTGAAATGCTGTCTTTCAGGAGCGATTTCACGCCCCAGATAGGCAGGCTCAGTTCCGCTTTAAAAAATTCTATCGTCCTGCCGTATAAGTTTTCTTACAGCGGTCCCGTTCTGAGAAATTTCGACCCGGTTCTCGGCAAGCCTAGGGAAATATGGCAGGTTGGCGCTGAATTAGTCGGGCCTGAAAGTCCCGAGAGCGATGCCGAACTTATAATTATGGGCATCGAATCG
>JAJXZU010000088.1:0-3604 GCA_021779895.1 bacterium | reverse complement strand
AGGCTTATGGCAAAAAAAAATATTATACACGCGGTAGGAAAAAGAAAAACGGGCATAGCAAGGGTATATTTTAAAGAAGGAACCGGCAAAATTATAATTAACGGAAGAGATTTCGATAAATATTTCCCGCTTGAAAGCCACAGAGTAACCGCTACGAAGCCGTTGGCATTTTATTCCGTAGAAAACAAATTCGATATATACGTCAATGTAGTAGGCGGGGGGTTAAACGGTCAGGCGGGAGCCATAAAACTTGCGCTTGCAAAAGCTATTCTATTGATAAGCCCCGAGCTTAAAGAAACCCTTGCAAAAGCTTCCATGCTTACGAGGGACCCGAGAGTCAAGGAAAGAAAGAAATACGGCCAGAAAGGGGCAAGGGCTAGATTCCAGTTCTCAAAGAGATAATAATCGTAATAATCAGATGATTAAAGTTTCGATTATAGGGGCATCCGGCTACAGCGGAATATATTTAATATATGCGCTGTCTTTGAAGCCGGATGTTGCTATATCGGCAATAACTTCGCAGACTTATTCAGGCAAAAAGCTTTCGGAAGTTTTTCCCCAATTTACGAAAACCTGCCCTAAAAATAACTTAATTTCGGAGCTCAAGTTCAGTTCATTCGGCGCGGCCGGCCTGGCGGAATCTTCCGATGCAATATTCTTTTGCCTCCCGCATAACGAAAGTTCCAAACTCATACCGGATATTTTAGAAAAAAACGGCAAAATAAAAATAATCGACGTCGGCGCGGATTTCAGATTCGACAGCATCGAAACATACGAAGAATTTTACGGAAAACATAATTATCCCGCATTGAATTCTAACTTTATTTACGGGCTTTCCGATATTTTTTCCGAAAAAATTAAAAATTCGCAATTTGTCGCCAATCCGGGATGCTATCCAACAGGCGCTTTACTGCCCATTCTGCCTCTTGTTCTTAAAGGCGCGGCGGATGCCTCTTTTCCCGTTATAATAGATTCTTTGTCTGGAATTTCGGGTGCCGGACGAGGCGTAAAATTACAGAACCTTTTCTGCGAGGCAGAAAATTCGGTAAAAGCTTATAACGTCTGGTCTCACAGGCACCTTCCGGAAATTAAGGAAAAGGTTGAAAGCGCGTTTTTAAATTTGCCCGGCGCATCGTATAACCGTATGCCCGATATTATGTTTACCCCCCATATTATTCCAGTATCGAGAGGCATACTAACTACGATATATATGAAATTAAATAACGGAGTATCTCGGGAAAATATAACCGGTATATATAAGGAATTCTACAGCGGCAGTCCTTTCGTGTCTATTCTCGATAATATAGAAGACTGCAATATAAAAAACGTCGTTTATTCCAATAACTGTCATATAGCCTTTGAAGCAGAAAAAAAACAAAATAAAGGAACGGTAAAAATCGTCAGCGCTATAGACAACCTTGGCAAAGGCGCTTCCCTGCAGGCAATTCAGAATATGAATCTTATGTTCGGATTGGAACCGGATTGCGGAATTCCGGCTTATTCTCCTTTCCCGTGATTTTCCTAGATAATAAATATAAATAAAGGTATCAGATTTGAAATCTGATACCTTTATTTACTGCAATCTGGGATAATAATAAATAACGGAATTATGCGCTCGCAATGACGGCAATTATAGTTGACAAAGCCGGAGAAACTATCGGCAGTAACGATTGTCTGTTTTGTCATTGCGAGCGAAGCAATCTAAAGGCTTTTATGAAAAATAACAAGTATTGCTTTGTCAAACGCATAATTCCGATAAATAATTATGAAATTAGATAATAAGAAGAAAAAGCGCGCCGCATATTTATTTATTATTATTGCGGCCGCGTTAATTTTATCGTTTGCGTTTTTTCGTTTTGGGCCAGGCGCTAAAAATAATAAAAGCATCCCGGCATCCGATGATTATTTAAAAAATACTTTAATTATAGGACTGCCGGCGGATGCCGTGAATCTTATCGGCAATATGGCGGCGGATGCCCCTACCGCCGAGGTTGCCTCTCAAATTTACGACGGGCTGGTCCGTTATAACAGAAATTTTAAAATAGTTCCGGACCTTGCAAGGTCATGGAAAATAAGCAACGGCGGCAAAACCATAACTTTTTTTCTCCGCCGCAATGTTTGCTGGCAGAACGGACAAAAATTTACCGCAAAAGACGTTATGTTCACGTACCGTTTGATGGTAAATCCAAAAACTCCCACGCCTTATGCCGCGGAATACCTTAAGGTATATAAGGCAAAAATTATAGGGAAATATATTTTTAGGGTTACTTATAAAAAACCTTACGCTCCGGCATTATCTTCATGGGGGTTAAGTATTTTATCTGAAAAACTCCTTAAAGGAAAAAACCTGCTGACTACGAAATTAAGAAGCCGTCCTGTAGGTACCGGCCCTTACGAATTCGACAGATGGGTCCACGGATACGAGATAGTCCTGAAAGCCAATCCGCGTTATTTTATGGGCGCTCCGCATATAAAGCGCTTAATATATAAAATAGTCCCCGACCCTTCTTCCATGTTTCTGATGCTTAAATCAAACGGCATAAACTACATGGGATTAAGCCCTATCCAGTTTAAATATGAAACCGGCGGTAAAAAATTTAATCTGCGGTTTAAAAGATATATACATCCTTCGTTAAGTTTTACGTTTTTGGGATATAATCTTTTAGACCCGCTTTTTAAAAATGTAAAAGTCCGGCAGGCTTTAAGCTACGCGATAAATAAAAAAGAAATAATAAAAGGCGCACTGCTTGGTTTAGGGGTTCGCTGTTACGGGCCTTTTATGCCGGGAACATATTTTTACGATAAGAACGTAAAAAAGTACGATTATAATCCCGTTAAAGCGTTGAAACTTTTTAACGAGGCGGGTTGGAGCCTTAAAAACGGGGTTTTGGAAAAAAGCGGCAGGCCTTTTCGATTTACCATACTTACTCCTCAGGGGAATCAGGAAAGATTATCCGCCGCAGAAATAATACAGCAAAATTTAAAAAAGATAGGCATCAGGGTAGGCATCAGGGTTATGGAGTGGACGTCCCTGATATCGGAATTTATTATGAAGAAAAGATTTCAGGCGGTCCTGCTCGGATTTACTATAACTCCCGACCCTTACGACAACGCCGCCATATTTACAGGGTCTAATATCGTTCCTAAGGGTTTAAATTTTACGTCGTTTGATAATAGCGAAATAAACTATTTATTCAGAAAAGCGCGGTCAACGTTCAATTTAAGAAGGCAAAGAAAATATTATTTTAAAATTCAAAGCATTCTTGCGGAAGAATCACCCTACACTTTTTTATATATTCCGTATGCTATGCCCGTAGTGAAAAAGACGATAAAAGGCATCAAGCCTGCTCCTTCTGGAATAGGATACAATATAAGAAAATGGTATTATGCCGGATTTTCGGATTAATTAAAAAAATTATATAAAAGTCAATCAAGCCGGAGGAAATCATAATGAAAAAAGAAACAAAGCTGACTCATCTCGACGAAAAAGGAATGCCTAAAATGGTCGATGTTTCCCCAAAAAAAAATACCGTAAGGATCGCCGCCGCCCACGCAAAAGTATCTATGTCGGAAGAAGCGTTTAGGCTTGCCGTAGGCAAAGGCG
>JAJXZU010000017.1:0-3615 GCA_021779895.1 bacterium | reverse complement strand
AGTTTGAACGGTTTTTACAGAATAACGATATATATAAATATTGCAATATATGAATTATAACTTTTAGTTTAATTCTACCATATATTTTTTTTAAATCAATATTAAAAATTTAAAAAACAAAAGGCTTGGGTGTTGACAATTTAATAATTAAATAATATAATCGTTAAACTATAGCAGGCAATAGCATTTAATAAAAGATTAAAAAAGGGGAATTTTAAAATGTCGAGAGTTTGCAGTATTTGCGGAAAAGGTATTCAATACGGCAATAAAGTATCGCATGCCAATAACAAAACAAAAAAAGTATCGCTTCCAAATTTACATACGGTAAAAGCGGCAGTTTCTTCCGGCGGCAATAAAAAGATTAAGGTTTGCGCAAAGTGTCTTAAAGCCGGCAAGGTAGTTAAAGCCGTCCGCTAAAAGACAAAAAATAGAGATAACGGACTTAAAGTCCGTTATCCGACCGTTTCAAATTATTTCCTTAAAAACGCTATATGCTCCATATGGTAAGTTCTCGGGAACATATCCGTTAAATTTATCCGTTCAATCTTATAACCGGTTTCCGCAAAAATTTTTAAATCCCTCAAAAGAGTCATAGTATCGCATGATATATATATAACGCATTCGGCGTTCAGCGCGGCTATTTTAGGAACTAATCCTTTGACGCCGGCTCTAGGCGGGTCTAAAACTATTAAATCGCATATTTTTTTATTTTTTCCGGCTCCAGCTTTATCGAGATAGTCCGCGGCGTCTGATTCGACGAATTTAACGTTTTTAATATCGTTTAAAATCAGGTTTTTTTTGCCAAGTTTTATAGAGAAGCCGCTTGATTCGACCCCCGTAATATTATCCGCAAACGGAGCTAAAAAAAGGGTGATATTTCCGTACCCGCAATATAAATCTAGAGCGTTGATAAAATTGCGCCCCCTTTCCGCGGCAATGTTTTTCAGATATTTCGTAACGGCGGTTATAATGTTTTCATTCTGCTCTTTATTGACCTGAATAAAAGTAGGAAGGTCGTACGAAAATTTTTTGTCTTTTACCGTAAAATAATTGCCCCGTCCGCCGCCGCCGTTTTGCGCAGCGTTAATTTCTGCACCCGGTTCGTATTTAACGGTTTTTCCGCCTTTAAATTCAAAAAAAATGTTATCAGACCCGGTATTTTTTGCCGCATCTTTTGCGAATTTCGCCAATTGTTTCAATGCAGGCGGATTATCTTTAAAACCGAATATTATATTTTTTATTCCGGCATCTGCCAGCGTTACATTAGTAATCATTTTAAAAATAGTATTTTTATAAGTTTTATCAGATAATATCTCCCTTACGTTTTTTAGCATCCCGTTTATGCTCTCTTGTGCAAGATAGCAATATTCTACGTCTATTACATGATGAGTCGATTTTTTATAAAATCCTATGTAAGGCGGTTCTATTTTTAATCCGATTTTTTGCCTGTAATTAAGATAATTTTGATTTGCAGGATTGCTTGTTATACGGATATCGTCGATATTAACCGTATTTTTCAAAGTTTTTTTAAATTCGGTTTTAAAAATTTCCGTTTTCCAATAAATTTCTTCTTCATAGGGCATATTAAGATAGCCGCATCCGCCGCAAAAGCCGAAATGCCTGCAAACAGGCTCGATTCGTTTAGGTGAAGGCGTAATAATTTCGACTATTTTGCCGAAAGCGTAGCTTTTATGTTCGTCGAATATTTCTATTTTCAGGGTATCCCCGGGAACCGCATAGCCGACGAATATAACTTTAGAATTAATTCTTCCGACGCCCCAGCCTCCGTAAGCAATCGAATCTATGTGTATTGTTTCCAGCAGTTTCGCCCCCTTGTTTTTTTAATTATTATATTATATTATTTATAAGGTTTTAAGTGGAGAAAAATAAAATAAGGAAAGGAATATGAAAGGCATTATTCTTGCGGGCGGCAGCGGAACAAGGCTTTATCCTATAACGCTGAGCGTCTGCAAACAGCTCCTGCCCGTTTACGATAAGCCCATGATTTATTATCCCCTATCGAGCCTCATGCTTGCCGGCATCAGGGATATTCTTATAATAACGGCGCCGTCCGATTTGGATAAATTTAAAGCTATATTCGGCAACGGTAAAGATATCGGCCTTAATATCGATTATAAAGAACAGCCTTCGCCGGGCGGACTTGCCGAGGCGTTTATAATAGGCAGGGATTTCATCGGCGCGGACGACGTTTGTTTAATTTTGGGCGACAACATCTTTTACGGACACGGTATTCCGGAAAAATTTAATTATGCTAAAGATATTATAAGGCGTAACGGGGGAGGCGTAATTTTTACGTATTACGTAGAAGACCCCCAAAGATACGGGGTTATCGAAATAAGCGGCGGAAAAGTCATATCCATAGAGGAAAAACCCCGGAATCCAAAATCAAACTATGCGGTAACGGGAGTTTATTTCTACGATAACGAAGTAGTCAATATTGCAGGCTCGTTAAAACCGTCCGAAAGGGGAGAACTTGAAATAACCGACGTAAATAATGCATATTTAAGATGCGGAAAACTTAATGCCGTAACGCTCGGCAGAGGTTATGCATGGCTTGACACGGGAACGCCGGAAAGCCTGCTCGACGCTTCAAAATTTATCGAAATGATGGAGAAAAGGCAGGGGCTGAAAATCGGATGTATAGAGGAAATCGCTTATAAAATGAACTATATTTCGGAGGAAGGGCTGATAAATCTGTCGAAAAAGTATATTAAAAGCGGTTACGGAAATTATATTTTAAAAATAATAAATGAAAATAAATACAATAATTTAATTTAAAAGGTAAAAAAAATACATGAAAATGAAAAAAATTGCCGCGGCGGCCTTATTAACCGGCATATTAGGATTGGGAAGCGGTTTCCTGCTTTCCGGATGTTCGGGAGTTAACGATTCGTTAGAAAAAGGGCATATTATGAACGGCGGCTGTTTCATAACGTGCTATAACAAAACCGGCGGTACATCCGATAAATATGCTTCTCCCGGAAAATGCGCCATTATAAAACATAATACGTGTTCCAAAAATATATTAGGCTGATTTATGCAGATGAACTTGGACTTCTGGAATATAGCGGACTGGTCTGCATTTGCCTTAACTTTAGCGGGAGTCTGGCAGTTAAGCTCCCATAAAAAGTCCGGCTTTGCCATAAACGCTTTTGCTTCCATAGTATGGGTCGCCATAGGAATACATTCCGGCTTATCGGGCCTTACGGCTTTAAATATAATTTTAATACTGATATATATCAGGGGCTATATAAAAAAGTAATTTTAGTTTTAAAGCCTTTTAAATTTCAATAAATTTATAGTATAATATTATAATTCAAAAAAGGCCCCATAGTCTAGCGGTTAGGACGTTGCCCTCTCACGGCAGTAACACGGGTTCGAATCCCGTTGGGGCTGCCATTTTCAATTATGAATATAAGAAAAATTATATTTTTATCGATATTCATTTTAATTTTAACTGCGTTCGATTATCCAGCCGCATCTGCCTCAGCCGAAAATCCTTCCGGAATGGAGGTAAATTCAATAAATTATTAATAATATATATTGTGAGAATAAAAAATGTCTTTTATAAAAAATCCTTTTGTAAGATTAAGG
>JAJXZU010000124.1:0-3635 GCA_021779895.1 bacterium | reverse complement strand
TTAAATTGTCGTTTAATGTGTCATACTTGAAACTTGCTACCGGAAAAAGATTAAAGCCGTTCGATATGACCGTTATTTTATAGATGTCTTCAGTCTTTTCTATAAATATAACGGATTCGTCCCGTCCATAAATTATCGATTTTTCATCCAAAAATAATATGACCAAATAATCGTATGGAATAATAAAATATATTCCGTACGACAAGGAATAATATTTTTTTATATTTAAAGGCAGGGTATGATAGACTCCGTATTCATTGCCGGCATTGCGAATATAAAAATAAGACTCGTTCCTGTAATATTTCGCGAGATATTTATTTAACGCAGTTTTTTTAAAGGATTTAATGCCGTTTTTCGGAATAACCGAAAAATCGATATTTTTAGATATTACCGCAACTGCCGCCCGATTTTCAGATTCCGGGATATTTCCGGGGTATTCACGCGAAAAAAACGATTTTTCTCCGTCAAAATACTGGTAAATATCGTATTCTTCTATATAAATTAAATTTTTATGCATGGTTTTTAATTTAAAGTATTCGGCTGGTTTAAATTTATTAAATCGGGAAGATAACTTGCCGGTATTTCTATTTCATACCCTGGGGATTCTACCGGAACGTAACTCATTCCTCCCTCCCAGTAGGAATATCGCACCGTTCCCCAAACCTGCGGAAGATACGGATTTTGGAACGCGCCTCCTACCCACGAACTGTAAGAATAAGAATCTCCGGCATTATTGTTTTCCGACGAATTGTAATCGCATTCGGAATTAGGGTTATTGGCATAACTTAATACCGCCGTGTTTCCGTTTACGGCCTCTACTATAAAATACATCGACAGCATTCCGCCGTTCCATATTCTCGTATATGTATGCCCCCTGCCGGAATTAATATATGCGGTTTCGGTAATATAACAGATGGCTCCGGTAATATAAAAACTCATTCCTACATATTGGCTGTAAGCATCCGCCTGATTATTATCTACGGCTATCGGGTCTATATAAATTATTTCATTTCCGTTAACCATGGCGCTTCCGGGTATATTATGCCTTATCTCGTTATAAAAATCGTAATAATTATCCGATTCCGCGCTTTGTGCGGCCGCTACCGCGAGCGAGTAGCTTATTTCCCGCGGCGTACCGTTTTCGACGGAATTATTTACGCTTAAACATATTTTCGTATCGTTCTTTGCGGTTATGGTTCCATATATGCAGTCCGAAGAAGGACTGCCGCCGACAAAGTTAATTCCTAAACCGTCGGCAAGATATCCGGCGGACTGGAGAGAACCGATGGCGGCGAAATTATTATTATTGTTAACATATGTACTCTCCGCATTTATAAGAGCATTGGCAAGCAAAGATACGTTATTCGCCCTGCTTTGAAATACCATGCCTCTGAGGGCAGGCAAAGACAAAACCGCCATAATAGAAACGACTACCATGGATATGATAACGCCTATAAGCGAGAATCCTTTATTATTACCAGCGATGCTATTTTCCGGGATTTGCATAAATTCTCCTTAATTTTCTTAATATAGTTAAAAAAGGCTCAGTACGGCCGCAAAAAAACCGGCGACCGCCTCTATCGCCCTATTTATCGGACCGCCTTGATTTTCAGTATTCGCATAATCAGTTCCGCCGTTAGCGTCCGGACTTGTAAGCGTCGAACCTACAGGGGGAGAGCCGTCCGTATTAGATGTGAAAGAAGGCGGATTACGTTTTAGGCTGAAAGAAATATCGGCTAAGCCGCCTTTATAGGAAATCTGCCCCGTTTTTCCGGTAATGCCTTTGCTTATCTCCCGTACCGCCAAATCCGAATAAGCAAAATCGTCCGGAATAAAAACTTCCAGGATACCGCCCTGTAGGTTCACGCATATATTAACATTGGTTTTGAATAACATTTTCTCCATGCACCCTTCATTATTAAAACCGTAAACTGGTATAGGGCTTAAATACGCCGGATTGCTCCGCTCAAGGGACGTTAACCCTGCAAACGTTCCGTAATTTCGAAAATATGCATGCTCCGCTTTTATTACCAGGTCTGACGTGTTTACTATATTCTGCGCCTCTATATTGCAAATCTGCCCTTCGCTCATACCAAGGCATAATTTTTGAAATAATATAGGCGCATAAATAAGGATTATTGCGATTAAAAGGACGAAATATTTCATAACAGCTCCGTTCGCCGTATTATGCGGCCGCATAATACGGCCGCATCGACTTTTAATTTTTTACTTTTTAATTGAACGTAAAAGTTAGATTTCCCTGAAAAGCGGAATTATCGGCGCCTGCCGCATTGCCGTTAAATAAATCGCTTAAGCAGGTCTGTCCGCCGCCTATATTAAAAACCGCATTTCCGCTTGCGCTCACCCCCGATATAGAATTTTCTAACGAATTGCATATATTCAAAGCCTGCGCATTGGTCATCTGCGGAGCATTTATCCCTATTATATACCTGTATTGTCCGGGGTCTGAATTTGTAGAGATAAAATAACCCTCTATAAAACCAGGGTTCGGAGGAGTTACGTTATTTCCGCTAACGGCCCACGAAGCGGGAAGAAGATTATCTTCCTGCATAGCATAAGGAAGAGACACGCCCGGGGGCGGCATAACGCTTCCGCCGTTTACCTGCATATAAGAATTTACGGCAGACTCGATTTTGGTAATGGACTGAACCGCCGCGGTAACGTTTGACGAACCTATCAGCCCGTTATAAACCATCAGTCCTCCTGCGGACAGTATTCCGACCACTATCATTGCGACTATAATTTCCATTAAAGTAAAACCCCCGCTGCTCCTTTTTAATTTCCTGAACATATCTTAACGCCTCCTTAATTTTTATCGTTATTGATTGATTATTTTAATTCTAATTAATTTATTGATAGTTTGCCGGCAACCCGACCATTCCCTGAATAAGAGGCAAAAATAACGAAAAAAACATTAAAAGCAAAAAAAATACTACCGAAGCTACGGCTAAAAAAAATAATCCTTTTGTAAACAAATCCATATACCGGCTTGATTTTTCCTTAAATTCCTGCGACAGCATTAAGACCGTTTCCGATAAAAAACCTCCTATTTCCGCATATCCGATAGATTCGACGGCATCTTCGGATAAAAAATCTGCGTTTGCCATTGAATCATGCAAAGTAATTCCCTTCATTAAATCTGAATAAATTAATTCAAATTTATTTTTAAAATAGGGCTTGGAGGCATTTTTTCTGAAATAATTAAATACGGCGTTAACCGTAACGCCTGATGAAATCATTAAAGAAAATTGGTAAAAAATCCAGTTAAGATACGCGTAATTAACAATGTTTCTGATTTGAGGAATATCTGACATAAAAGATGACGCTTTAGTTTTAATGCGGAACAAGTCGAAACCGAACGCGGCGGCAATAACCGCCGCTAAAATTATGCAATATATAAAAACATTTTTTAAATAGCTGAAGAAGCTCAAAATATCTTTCGTGGACTTCGGTATATGGGGGAACTGGCTAAAAAAAGAAGCAAAAGCCGGAATTATATAATATAAAAAAACCGAAAATGCGATAAAGAGCAAAAAAAACAGAAAAGCCGGATATGCTAACGCTCCCGCTATGCTCTTTCTGTAAATATTTTTCGTGCCGAAATATTCTGAAAT
>JAJXZU010000136.1:0-3646 GCA_021779895.1 bacterium | reverse complement strand
AATTTACTGCCGTAAATAACTTATACATTATTATTATTCGGCAATCTTAAAACTAAAAAAGGCGCCTTAAGGCGCCTTTTTTTATATGTTTATCAAATATACTTTATCAAAGCCCGCCGTTGCCGCTTGAAGTAGTAACTTTTTTGCTTTCTTGAATCTTTAATGCAGGTATAGTACTATTATTAGCACCCTTTCCTATTCCCTTACTTACAAGGGATCCTTTATTAAACACGAATGTCGCACATTTAGAATTTGCTCCTTCGGTATTAACCAATCCAAATAAAAAAGTGCCTCCGGTACCTCTTTTCCAACAGTAAAACCATACATCTTCATTAGAGCCGTTTAATTCCATCTTAGAAACTCTGCTCGGTTCTCCAAACTTAGCCAATACGGCATTTTGAGAAGTCCCTATTGGTACTTCGCTCAACTTATTTTTAGAAATAGAATTGCCCTCGCTTTGGGAATTAACGCTGACTAATCCGCATCCAGACAGAGATATCACTGCAATAAAAGATAAAATAGCCAATGGCAGAATTCTTCTCAATTTCATTTACATCCTCCTTTTAAATTTTTAATTTTTGATACAGTTAAAGTTAAAAGTTTTATATAAAGCATTTATTTTAAAATATGATTTATATTTAATATTAATCTCCTTACAAAGTCAAGACTATTTTTCAGAGCGTTTTTCGCGTAATTTTCGGATATGATTTTTTTCTTGACATTAATTATGCGTTATATCATAATAGATACAACTTAACATTTCTTTCTTTTTTTCAGCTGCTTTGACATGATTTGTATATCGTTATAACATTTTAGATATAACGCAAGAAAATTAAACTAACTATTGAGTAATTAATCAAGGAGAACTGACGATGGAAAATACCGGAAACAGATTTTGCGCTATCTTCGTAATTTTTATCTTTGCGCTAAGTCTTTATTTATTTTTACCATTTAAAAACGCTTTTGCAGGACCGGACGGTTCGGGCAATAACTTCTTTTTTAAAGGACCGACCGCTTTCGGCGTTACCCCGCCAAATAAATTCATTACTTTTCAAGGTTTGACCTACCAGACTTTCGGCTCCGTCTTCACGAACACTGGTTCGGTAGAAAACAAACCGGCTCAGACCGATAAATTCGTCTTCCTGCCGGAATTTATCTGGACGAAAAACATCCTCGGCATCACTAATTTTTTTGAAGTCGTAACGCCGGTCGGAAGCGCATCGCAAAATATTACGAATGCGAACCAGTCTTCGAGCCAGCCTTCAAACTTTTCTAATTCGAGCGGGGGGCTCGGCGACATACTGCTTTTTTACGGGGTCTATAGCAAAAACTATTCATACGGAAATCTCGCCTTCAATTTTTTCCCTCAAATCAGTTTTACGGTGCCGACGGGTCAGTGGAGTTCCGATTCCTCGGTAAATATAGGGGGGGACGAATGGCAGATAATGCCGACCCTTGCAGGACAGTTTACCTACAAACTACCTGCAAAGGAGTCCATAGCCTTGGATTACGCTTTAGGTTACAGCAAGAACGAGGGACATTCGACTATTAACGTTTCCGAACCGGCAAGTTATACCAACCCCGGAAATAATATATTTCTGGATACATATCTTAATTACTTTATTACCCCAAAACTCGATATTTACAACGAAACGGCATACGTCAAACAATTCGACAATTACGGTTATATAAACACCTCAAACGGAACGGTAAATACTTACGGTCGCATCAACAACGGCTACAAAGACGTTATAAGCGGATTCGGCATCGATTACCATTTTACTCCGGCTTTCCAGTTCGACGGACGCGTCCTGAAAGACCTTCACGGAGACAACGGACCGGACGGATATTACGGCATGATAGATATCATTGCGTCGTTTTAAATGATACTCAAAAATATTTTTATTAAAATCCATCAAAAAAAAATCATTAAAAGTTATAATAAATGAATCGAATATTTAAATCTAATTAGGATAGATATTTATATTTAAAATCAATAACTTATTTTTATTAACATTAAATCTATGCAGGAGAGGTAAAAAAATGAAAAAGAATATCGCGGTTAATTACGCATTGATTTTTTCTATAGGCTTGTTTTTAATTTTTGCCGGAAATATTTCCGCAAATGCCGTTACGCTCAGGATAATGGCGGCGGATGCCCTTCCTAAGCCGATAAGGGAGATAGGAAATATTTTTAAAAAAGAACATCCAGGGGTAAAAATATATTACGACTTTCTTGGCTCAGGCATGTTGAAAGCAGACATCGAAGAAGGTGCGCCCTGCGATATCTTTCTTTCCGCCAACGGAAAATTTCAGAGACAGCTTGAAAATAAAGGGTTCTTAAAATCCTATAAGGTCTTCGCATATGATTATTTAGCAGCCGCAACGCCTTATAATAATCCGGCAGGCGTAACCTCTTCAAACCTGATACAAAAACTTATGGATTCAAACGTTTCCCTCACTACTTCCAGCCCTCATGCCGACCCGGCAGGCGACTATACCTGGAAAATGTTCGAAATAATAAACAGGGAGATTCCGGGAGCTTTCGGCAAAATAACCGGCCACGCAAACCATCTGCTCGACGCCGCCCTTGTTATGCCCGTGCTCGAAAGCGGCAACACCGATTTGGGGATACTTTATACTTCCCAGCTTCTCGAACTTAAAAGAAGCGGAGCCAAAATTAATATAATTCCTATTCCTAAAAAGTATAACACTAAAGCAAAATTTACGGCTTCGGTTTTAAATCAGTCTAAATATAAGTCTTTAGGCGAAGATTTCATAAAACTTCTTTTTTCTAAGAGAGGAAAAAAGATATTAAAATACTGGGGATTCACGCCGCTTAATTCCTTAAAGTAAAACGTTCAGATTGGTTAGCTGCGCTGGACTTCGTCCGTCCGTCCCCTCTTTGCCTGCATAAAACCGTTGGTTTTATAAACGCAGTCAAAGATATGCTCGCAATGGCGTAAAGACATCATTGCGGGGATTTTTATGTTTCAATAATATTTCCGATATTATAAAATGATTAATATATATACAAGAAAGAAAATTTTTTATTTTAATGAAACTGCTTAATACTTAATATATGGCTTTAAATAACAACAGAATATTCGATATATTTGTTTATATTATTTCGTTCTTATTTTTTGCAACGCTGGTACTTCTTCTTTCCGGCATATTTTTCCAAACCTCTATCCATCTTTTCATGAAGGAACTAAAAAATGCCGGACTTTGGAATTCGATTTTTTTAAGTTTTAAGCTTTCTTTCATAGTCATCCTGATAAATTTAATAATCGGAATTCCCATAGCCTACGTATTGTCGTTTAAAAAAAGCAAAATTTCGTTTTTATTGGATATAATTTCGACGCTCCCTCTTACTACCTCCCCGTTAGTCATAGGTTTTGCGGTTCTAATCACTATGGGTTCGCTTAATCCTATAGGGAAATTTCTTATCGATAAAGGAATAAAATTCGTATTCACGCCTCAGGGCATCGTGCTTGTCCAGCTTATTATCTCTTTTCCTTTTTTCGTAAATATAGTAAAAACGTCGTTCGATTCCATAAACAGAAAAATGCTGGATTTAAGCAAAACGTTGGGCGCATCTTCATTCGACGTTCTTTTTAGAATTATAATTCCGGTTTCTTATAAC
>JAJXZU010000043.1:0-3700 GCA_021779895.1 bacterium | reverse complement strand
AACTTTGGAAACTTTGATTCCTTTTTTCAATCGGCATACGGTTACCACCTATTTTTAATAGGTCCAATTTTGGAACATCTTCGGTACATGCGGGGTTTTGTATATTGCGGCTTTTCTATCCTTCTGTTTTCCTTTCTTTAATTAATTCCTAAAAACATGATAAAAAAAAGCGCCGCCAGAGATTTAATGAGGAATAAGCGTGATAAATTGGATGAATTTTTTATTAAATCGGCCGGTTTAAAAATAGCCGAATTTGCTTTTGACTATATTAAGGCGAACTCATTTAAAAATATTGCGATTTATATGAGCATAAAAAACGAGGCCAGAATCGAGTATATTATAGATTTTAATAAAGATAAAAAATTCGATATATATTTACCGTTTTGCAAAAAAGAAGACCGTATTTGCTTTAATAAATTAGAAGATATAAATTCTATGCGTAAAGATTATTTCGGCATTTCATGCCCTAAAAACGATAATACTATAGACGAGAAAGACATAGACGTTTTTTTCGTACCGGGGCTGGCATTCGATAAGTCGGGAAACAGGGTAGGTTACGGAAAGGGTTGTTTCGACAGAATATTAAAAAATTTAGGCAAGTCTTTTTTTATAGGCGTATGTTACGATTTTCAATTAATTTCCGGCGATATTCTTGAAACGGACTGCAACGATATCGGAATGGATTTTATACTTACCGAAAAAGGGATGTATGAGGCAGCTAATTTGCAATGATTTGCATTAAATAAGGAGAAATAAGGATGGCAGAATATTTTTTAACGATTTTAATAATTGTAATTTCCGCGGTATTTTTTACTGCCGGTTTTTTTATCAAGCATATTATCGATAAAAATTCTATCGATGGCGCATCTTCAAAAATAGATTCAATTATGAAGGAAGCCGAAAAAAAAACCGAAGAAGCTAAAAAAGAAGCCGCATTGGCCGCTAAAGCGGAAGTTCTCCGCCATAAAGAAACGGCAGACGAAGAAATCAGAATTCAGAAGCAGGAACTTGGCCAGTTTGAAAAAAGATTGTCCGTTAAAGAAGATAATCTTGAAAAAAGAATATCGTTAATAGAAAAAAAAGAAACCGATTTGATGAGAAGAGAAAGGATGCTGGCCCAATCCGAAAAAACAGCCGTTGAAAAAGAAAAACTTGCCGAAGAAAAACTTAAGGAAAAAATTATCGAATTAGAAAGGGTTTCGGGCATGACTTCTGCGGAAGCTAAAAATACCCTGATAAATTCGATTACCGAAGAAGCCAAACATGAATCCGCAAAGGCTGTCAAAAGAATAGAAGACGAAACGAGAGAAATTGCCGATAAAAAGGCGAAAGAAATCATAGCTACGGCAATTCAGCGTTATGCAGGCGATTATGTTGCGGAAAAATCGATATCTTCCGTTCAACTTCCCAGCGACGAAATGAAAGGCAGAATCATAGGAAGGGAAGGCAGGAACATCAGGGCGCTCGAAGCCGCTACGGGAGTAGATTTGATAATAGACGAAACGCCCGAAGCGGTTATACTGTCTTCTTTCAACCCCGTAAAAAGAGAGATTGCAAGGCTTTCATTGGAAAGGCTGATAGCCGACGGAAGAATCCATCCGGCAAGAATAGAAGAGATAGTAAACAAAGTTGAAGAAGAGCTTAACCAGGCTATGAAAGAGGCGGGCGAGCAGGCTACTTTCGACGTCGGTATTCACGGCGTTCACCCGGAACTTCTTAAACTTTTAGGAAGATTAAAATACAGGACAAGCTATTCCCAGAATGTGTATAACCATTCCATAGAAGTCGCTTTTCTCTGCGGAATAATGGCGGCAGAATTAAACATCAACGTAAAACAGGCTAAGCGTGCGGGGCTTCTGCACGATATAGGGAAAGCGGTTGACCATGAGATTGAAGGTTCTCATGCCGTTATAGGCGCCGACCTTGCAAAAAAATTCGGAGAATCGCCTAAGGTTATACATGCCATAGCGGCGCATCATTTCGACGAGGAACCCAACAGCGTTCTTGCCGTCCTGGTTTCGGCGGCCGACGCATTGAGCGCGGCAAGACCCGGCGCAAGGAAAGAAATGTTTGAGACCTATGTCAAGCGGCTTGAAGAACTGGAATCTATAGCTAATTCTTTCAGCGGAGTCGCTAAAAGCTACGTCATTCAGGCAGGAAGAGAAATAAGGGCTATAGTCCAGAGTCAGAAAATAACCGATGAAGATTCCGTTATGCTCTCTAAAGATATAGCAAAAAAGATTGAAACGACTATGCAGTATCCGGGACAGATAAAGGTAACGGTGATAAGAGAAACGAGGGCAACCGAATTTGCAAGATGACGATGTTAATATTCTTTTTATAGGCGACATCATAGGCAAACCGGGCAGGTTAGCAGTTAAATCGCTTATGGGAGGATTAACCGAAAAATACAAGCCGGAATTAATTGTTGCAAACGGCGAAAATGCTGCTCACGGCATGGGAATAACTCCGGACATCGCAGATTTTCTATTTGATTTAGGCATTGACGTTATAACTACCGGCAACCATATATGGGATCAAAAAAACATAATTCCGTATATTAATACGCATGACAGGCTTCTGCGTCCGGCAAATTACTCTGTTCTAGCTCCCGGAAAAGGATACGGCGTTTTCGATACGAAATCGGGTAGGAAGATTGCCGTGATAAATTTAGAAGGAAGAGTTTTTATGAAGGGGCTTTCAGAGTCGCCTTTTACCGTTGCGAAAGATATAATTAAAGAGGTTTACGGCAAAGCCGATGCCGTAATAATAGACTTTCACGCGGAAGCGACGTCGGAAAAAGAGGCCTTAGCGTTATATTTAGACGGAGAAATATCCGCTTTTTTAGGCACTCATACGCATGTGCAGACTAACGACGACATGATACTCCCTAAAGGCACGGCTTACATAACCGATGCCGGCATGGTCGGTTCAAAATATTCGGTATTAGGTACTAATAAGGATATAGCTATTAAAAGATATTTAACCGGAATGCCGGAAAAATTCATTCCGGAAGAAAACGATATAGTTTTAAATGCCGTTTCTATAACGGTTGACAAAAAAACGAAATTAAGTAAAAATATTGAAAAAATCCGCATTAATAAATAATAAATCTGGATTCCCGCTTTCGCGGGAATCCAGAAAAAGGGATTTAAATTTAAATATGAACAGTTTGAATAACGTCGGTGCAAAAAAAGAGATAGAGGCCGAAATACGCAGGCAGATAGAAGCTATTAAGAGAGGAAGCGTCGAACTCATTAAAGAAGACGAGCTTTTAGAAAAGCTGTCTTATTCCGTGTCTAATAATATACCGCTTAAAATTAAAGCCGGTTTCGACCCTACTTCTCCGGATATACATCTGGGGCATACCGTTTTATTGAATAAACTGCGGACATTTCAGGAATTCGGCCATACCGTATATTTTATTATAGGGGATTTTACCGCAATGATAGGCGACCCTACCGGAAAGTCTGAAACTAGAAAACCCTTGTCTAAAGAAGACGTCTTAAAAAACTCCAAGGATTATAAAGAACAGGCATTTAAAATATTAAAGCCGGAAAAAACGAAAATTCTTTTTAACAGCTGGTGGCTGTCTAATTTAAAATTAGACGAATTCATTAAAGTTTCTTCAAATTATACAGTTAGAAGAATGCTTGAAAAAGACGATTTCGAAAAAAGATTTCAGGATAACAGGCCTAAG
>JAJXZU010000090.1:0-3722 GCA_021779895.1 bacterium | reverse complement strand
TATAGGGTTATTACTTTCTATATTTAATTCCGATTTTGCTTTTGACATTTAAATTTAAACTCCCGTTTTTCTAACTTAAATACAATTATATTTTAATTTATTTAACTTCAACGGTAGCGCCGACTTCTTCCAGTTTTGCTTTCATTTTCTGTGCATCTTCTTTATTGACGCCCGTTTTTAAAGGTTTAGGAGCTCCGTCGACTAAATCTTTAGCTTCTTTTAATCCTAAACTTGTAAGCTCCCTGACCACTTTAATAACCTGAATTTTATTTGCGCCGGCATTTGCAAGAACAACGTCGAATTCCGTTTTTTCTTCTGCTTGAGCAGGTGCCGCTGCTGCCCCGGCGCCGCCTCCGGCAGGAGCCGCCATCGCAAACTGGTCGGCCTTGACGCCGAATTTTTCTTCTATTGCTTTTATTAATTCGTTCAATTCGATTATTGAAACATTTTCTATGTAGCCTAAAACATCTTCTTTTGTTATAGCCATTATTTTTCCTCCGATAATTATTAAAATAAAAGTTTAAAAACTTATTTGATTAATTTAAATTTGGCCTATGCGGCAGATTTTGCAGCTTCTACGGCCTTAAGCGTTCTGATTAATTTTATGACAGGCGACCTTAAGGTGAAAACCAAACGGATTTCAGGCGATTTAATAACAGACATAAATCTCGCGATTAAGACATCCTTGGAAGGCAATGTAGCAAGCGTAACTATTGCGCCTTTATCAAGAATCGTTTGATAATAGCCGGCTTTAATCTCGATGTTGTCCGAGTTTTCCTGCGCAAACTTCGACAGCACCTTTGAAGCCGCAAGCGGGTCGTTAGTAAATACTAAGAAATTAGGCCCGTCCAAAAATTCCGAAAGCGGTTCGGCATGAGTCTTTTTAAAGGCGATTTTACTCAACGTATTCTTAAAAACTTTGAGTAAAGCTCCGGTACCGCGCATTTGGCTTCTTAAAAGACTGAATTTTTCCACGGTTAATCCTTGATACCTGCTTATAAAAACAGCCTGATTTGATTCAAGGTTGTGTTTCAAAGATTCAATCTCTTGATTCTTCCTATCTTTTTTCAATTTTCTTCTCCCCTCCTTTCTTTTAAATTTTTTCTAATACGTCAACAAAAAATCAAGAGCGATTTAAAAGAAAATCAGGTCAATAAAGCTCTTTTGTCTGGGCGGGATTTATAAACCTGCCGTCATTGACGATATTAAATTTTTATTTATTATTTTTTATATCAAATTATTTCTTAATTTGAGAGTATCTATGCTTACGCCTAAGCCCATGGTAGAAGATAACGAAACCTTTTTAACATATACGCCCTTGCTTGAAGCAGGTTTTAATCTGTTAACGATTTCAAGAAGAGCTATTAAATTTTCTTTAAGCTTGGACGAACCGAAAGAAACCTTGCCTATAGAAGCCTGCAAAATTCCGTTTTTCTCCGCTTTAAATTCTATTTTGCCTTCTTTAAGCTCCTTTACTATTTTGCCTACGTCAAAAGTAACGGTGCCGACTTTAGGATTCGGCATTAAACCTCTGGGGCCCAATATTTTTCCGAGTTTACCTACGCTTGCCATAATATCGGGCGTAGCAACGACTCTGTTAAAATCCATAAACCCCTGCTGCACTTTTGTTATCATATCTTCCTGTCCGACATAATCGGCTCCGGCGGCAAGCGCTTCCCGCTCTTTTTCTCCTTTTGCAAAAACAAGAATCTTAACCGTTTTGCCTGTTCCGTGAGGCAGCAAAACCGACCCTCTAACCTGCTGGTCGTTTTTTTTAACGTCTATTCCTAAATTTATAGCAACATCGACTGACTCATCGAATTTTACGTGATGGGAATCGACCACTATCTTTAATGCATCTTCCAATGCGAAATGCTTATTTTCAATTTCGGCTTTTTTTAATGCATCGATATATTTTTTTCCTCTTTTTTTCATACCGGTATCGTCTCCTTTAATATTTAATCGGTTATATCTATGCCCATGCTTCTCGCTGTTCCTTCGATGATTTTCATTGCCGGAGCAATTTCGTTTGCATTAAGGTCGGGCATTTTAATTTTTGCTATTTCCATAACTTTTGACCTGTTTAAGACGGCAACTTTATTTTTATTAGGCTCTTTAGAACCTTTTTCTATGCCGGCCGCCTGTTTAAGCATTACGGATGCGGGCGGCGTTTTTAAAATAAAATCGAATGACCTGTCTGCATAAACCGTTAACACGACCGGTATTACCGTTCCTTCCTGGGATTTAGTTCTTTCGTTGAACTGTTTGCAAAACTCCATTATATTTACGCCATGCTGGCCTAGTGCGGGACCGACCGGCGGAGCCGGATTAGCTTTGCCTCCAACGATTTGCAATTTTACCATAGCCTGAATTTTTTTTACCGCCATAATATTTGTCCTCTTGTTTATTTTCCGTTAATAATATTAATTTCTCTCCACTTGAGTAAAGTCTAATTCCACCGGGGTAGCCCTGCCGAATATGGAAACAAGGACTTCGAGTTTGCTCTTATCAGGTTTTATCTCGTTAATTACGCCGTTAAAACCGGAGAACGGGCCTTCGGTGATTTTAACGCTGTCCCCCTTGGAAAATTCTATCTTTGCTTTCGGCCTCTTAACGCCTTCGGTTATTTGAGCCACTATCTTTTCCATTTCCGATTCATCGACCGGCATAGGATTTAACTGGTCTCCTACAAATCCGGTAACTTTAGGGGTCGCCTTAAGCAAGTGCCATGAATCCGTATTTACGTTCATTTTCACGAAAATATAACCGGGAAAAAATTTTCTTTTAACTTTTTTCTTCCCTCCCTTTGCGGTTTTTTCGATAATATCTTCTTTGGGAACTATTATGTCGCCGAAATATTTCTTGAAACCGCTTGAAGCGATTCTTTCTTCAAGCGCAAGTTTGACGTTATCCTCAAAACCGGAATAAGTATGGACGGCATACCATTTTTTAGGAATTTCGTCTATTTCGACATAATTTGCGCCGTCGGCATCTTCCGCATTTATTTCTAAAGCGGATTCGATATTTTCTTCCGTTTTTTCTTGTTCTTCTTTGCTCATTTATTTATTTTATTTTTAAATTTAATTTATGCTAAATTTGAAAAAAATACGAAAATATTTTGGAAAAAAATACGTCTATAAGACCAAGAAAGGCGGTAACGAGCACTATAAAAATGACGACGACATAAGTCGTTTTAGTCGCTTTATCCTTTTCCGGCCATACTATTTTACCGAGTTCTGCCCTAACCTCGTACAAATATTGCTTTGTTTTTTTTATAAAATCCGAAACAGGATTGCTCTTCATTTTTAATATTCCCGTATTGATATTTTCTCTCATTAAATTATATGCATACTGGCAGGCCAGGAGGGATTCGAACCCCCAACACTCGGATTTGGAGTCCGATGCTCTAGCCGTTGGAGCTACTGGCCTATTATTTTAAAATTTTTATTTTGTTTCCTTGTGCTCCGTATGTGTTTTGCAAAATTTGCAATATTTTTTTACGGATAATTTTTCCGAAGAAAGTTTTTTGTTTTTTGTAGTAGTATAGTTTCTTTGCTTGCATTCGCCGCATGCCAGCGTTATTATCTCTCTCATTGTTTATATTATTTCCCCTTTTTAAGGACGGAATTAATTCCGTCCCCGTTCTATTGTTAATTCCGTTCTATATTACTCTATGACCTCTGTTATAACGCCTGCTCCGACGGTGTGTCCGCCTTCCCTTA
>JAJXZU010000203.1:0-3751 GCA_021779895.1 bacterium | reverse complement strand
TATTTAATGAGGAAGAGGTTTATAGGATAGACCATTATCTTGGAAAAGAGACCGTAGAGAAGATACTGGCTTTCAGATTTGCGAACGCTATTTTTGAGCCTATATGGAATAATAAGTTTATAGACCATATTCAAATATCCGCCTTAGAATCTATAGGCGTAGGTTTCAGGGCGGGCTACTTCGATAAAGCCGGCATTATCAGAGATATGATGCAGAACCATATGATGCAGCTGTTGTCGCTCGTTGCCATAGAACCTCCTCCGCTTCCGGACGCGGACGATTTAAGAAATGAGAAAGTAAAACTTTTAAAAAGCGTCAGGCCGCTCAGCCTAAACGACATAAAAAATTATACGGTCAGAGGGCAGTACGACAGGGGAATAATAGGGGCTAAACAGGTTCTAAGCTATAAGGAAGAAGAAGGAGTGCCTCCTGATACGCTTACCGAAACTTATGCCGCCATGAAGCTTTTTATCGACAATTACAGGTGGGCGGGAGTGCCTTTTTATTTAAGGTCAGGCAAAAGGCTTAAAATGCATAAAACCGAGATAGCCATTTTCTTTAAAAAATTGCCTTACAGTTTGTTCGCGAAAATCGGAATAGAAAATATAAAACAAAACTCTATAATTATAACGATACAGCCTAACGAAGGCATAGCGATAAATTTCGGAGCCAAAACTCCGGGGTTTAAACTCGATATAGAGCCGGTCAATATGGTGTTTAATTATAAATCGTCGTTTAAACTTTCGCCGCCCGAAGCTTACGAAAGGCTTATATACGATGTCATAGTAGGCGACCAGACTCTTTTTGCAAGGTATGACGATATGCTTATCGCATGGCAGTTAATTACATCTATAATTAACGGCTGGTCTAAAACCGGAAAACCTATATTTCCCAACTATGAAGCGGGGTCGTTTGGCCCTAAAGAGGCGGACACCCTTATTAATTCCGACGGCAGAAGCTGGAATAATTAATATTCCGTATTATTTATTTAATTCTTTTTTTATGAATCCGCATAAATCTTCGGGAGACAAGCCTGCAAGTCTGTAAAGGTCTTCGGGCTTACCGGAAGAACTGTAAAATCTGGCCCCCATTTTTCTAAATTTAACGGAGATGCCGTTTTCGGCGAGCAAAGAGCCTATCGCCGTTCCTACGCCGGTTTTGACGTTGTGGTCTTCGATAGTAACTATAAAGCCTGTTTTTGCGGCAAGAAGCAGGTCTTCCACGTCTATGTCGCTGGGGCAGGAAACGTTTAAAAGCATCGGATTGATGCCCTCCTTTTTAAGCATCTCGCACCCTTTTAGCGCGTGCGGAAGCATATTGCCGGCAGATATTACCGCAACGTCATTTCCGTTCCGTATTACGTCCATTTTGCCGTATTTGAATTCATAGCCTTCCCCGAAGAATGGATTTCCGTTTTCGTCAAGTATAACCGGGATAATAGACCTGCCCATTATAAGTCCGAAATTTCCCGGATGAGATGCTATATATCGGGTTGCCCTGTCGGTCTGGTTAGGGTCGGCGGGCAATATAACCTTAAATCCGAAAGTAGAGTTAAGGAGTCCAAAATAATCTATGCACTGGTGGGTTTTGCCGTCTTCTCCGACGTCTATACCGCAATGCGTGCATACCACTTTAAGATTTGAATCGTTTATGTCGTTTAATCTTTGCTGGTTATAAACTTCATCTACTCCGAAAACGCCGAAATCGGCGAAAAAAGTCAGTATATTTTCGGCAGATAACGCGCCGGATATGACTGCAGTGTTATGCTCCTGAATACCGGATTCAAAAAAGTTGCCGGGAAAATCTTTTCTGAAGGCGCCGGTTTTAACGGAGCCTTCGAGGTCGCAGTCGAACACCGCGAAAGGAATATTTTGAAGGCCGTTTTTTTCCTTATAATTTTTTGCCATATCGTGGAGAGCGTTTCCGAAGGCAGACCTGTTATCGGTATTTTTTTCTCTGGTATATAGTATATGTTTGCTATCCGGGTCTAACACGAAAAAATTTTCTTTTCTTATCCTTAAGGGTTTTAAAGGCTGTTTTGAATTTTTTTTGTCAATAAGTTCATTTAAATTATCGGGTTCTTTTAATTCCGCCAATCCTTTTTTACAGTCTTCGATATTTAAAGCGGCGCCGTGATATTTGGCCTGATTCTCCATAAAAGATACGCCTTTTCCCATAACCGTATTTGCAATAATAACGACGGGAGATTCTATGCCGCGGGCTTTTTTTATTGCCGAATATATCTCGCTAAAGTTATGTCCGTCTATTTCTATAATGTGAAATCCGTCAGCTTCGAAGTTTTCTTTAATATTGTCGGGCATTACTTCAGAAGTTTTCCCGCCTATTTGAAGCCCGTTTTTGTCAACTATTACCGTAAGGTTGTTTAATTTATATTTTACCGCAAATCTTCTTGCCTCCCCAATCTGGCCTTTTGTCTGTTCGCCGTCGCCCATGACGCAATAAACATTATAATTTAAATTATTCAAACGGGAATTTAACGCAAAGCCGCATGCCGCGGAAAGTCCCTGTCCGAGGTTACCCGTGTTCCATTCTACCCCCGGTACTGTTTTTTCGACATGACCTTCAAAATGTGAACCGGCAGTCCTAAAATGCAATATAGCATCTTCCGTGTCAAAAAAGCCGTAATTTCCGAGAGCTGAATATACTCCAGGCGTAGTGTGGCCGTGGCTTATAACTATTCTGTCCCTGTCTTTCCTGAAGGGGTCGTCCGGAAAAACATTGCAAAAACCGTATAGGACAGCATATATGTCGATAGACGACATTGAACCGCCCGGGTGTCCCGAAGCAGCCAAAGTGGTCATTCTTAAAATATCTCCTCTGCATTTTCTTGTAAAATCGGCTAAAAATTCAATTTCTCCGTTAGTAAGGCTTTCTCTGTCAAACCCTTTTTTAATGCTCATAATATCAAATGCCTCCCGCCTCCAAAAATTAAAATATGTGTTTTTAAGTTAAACCAAAATATTATACGATATCCGAAATATTTTTGATAGAACTAAGAAGTTTTTCGTAAGCGTCTTCAAAAGATTTAACTCCGTCGATCTGAAGTTTTTCTCCTATACTGTTTAAATCTATTCCGAACCCGGATAATTCTTTTATTATTCGAAGAGATTCTTCAAATCCTTCAGACGCAGTGTCGGGAAGTATGTTTCCATGGTCGGCGATATGCTCGATAGTTTCGTCCGGGAGGGTGTTTATAGTGTTTTTTCCTATAAACGGTTCTACGTATTTTAAATCGTGATACGCAGGATTTTTTGTGCTGGTGCTGGCGAATAAAAGACGCTGTATATTTGCGCCTTTCGATTTTAAGGCGGTAAATTCCGCGCCGCTAAAAATTTCGTTAAATTTATTAAAAATCATTTTTGCATTCGCTACGCCGGCTTTGCCCAATAAATTCGTAAGTTTTTCTTTTTTTGCGGGATGATCGGCCGAAGCGGCTATTAAATCGTTTAATAATTTATCGACGAGGGTATCGACGCGGCTTATAAAAATACTTGCGACGGAATGTATTCCCGATAAATTGAATCCGTTTGCCAGGGCAGATTTAATTCCTTTAATATACGCGTCGGCAACCGCAACGTAATGATTCAAAGAAAACATTAAGGTGATATTGACGTTTATGCCTTTAGAGATAAGTATGGGAATGACCTCTAAACCTTCTTTTGTGGCAGGTATTTTAATCAGCACGTTTTTCTCGTTTATAAGGGAAAAAATTCTGAGGGCTTCATTTGTA
>JAJXZU010000005.1:0-3765 GCA_021779895.1 bacterium | reverse complement strand
GGTTGCGTGCGGGGAAACAAATTCTTTCAGGTCTAAAAAATTAATTTTCATACGAAACGATATTTCAATTTACGTTATATCATTGCAGGCAATCCGTCAATAATTAATAATATCCTTATATGCGTCTTTGGCGCGGTTTCCGATAAAAGGCCAGTTTTCCCGCGCTCTTTCTACTTCCTTAATATCGATATTATAAATAAGAGCGCACTCGTTTATTCCCGCAAAATCGTCTATTATGTTTCCGCCGGGCGCAACGCAGAAAGATTTTCCGTAAAAATCCAGCGGCTTGTCCCTGCCTACCCTGTTGACCCTCAATATATATACGCCGTTTAAAAAAGCGTTTGCCGAGATAGACAAAAACCATTTGCCGTTGGTATTGAAAGCCGAAGCGGTCGGAGACAAAATAATATCGGCGCCTTTAAGAGATAAAATCCTTGAAGATTCGGGGTAAAAATTGTCCCAGCCCATCTGAACGCCTATATTTCCGAAACTCGTTTTAAAAACGGGAAAATCGTTTCCGGAGGAAAAATAGGATTTCTCGTGATAATATTCCAGTTCCGGAAGATGAACTTTCCTGTAAACCCCGATGATGCTTCCTTCCTCGCTTATCACGGCGGAACTGTTGTAGAAATTATTTTCGTATTTTTCAAAAAAAGGAACTATGACGACGGTGTTATATTTTTTAGCCTGTTCCATGAAAAAACTTAACGTTCTGCCGTCTAAATCTTCAGCCGTCCCGATATTCTCCCGTATTTTTTCGGGGCTTTTATCCTGCAAAAACCAGTTCATTAAAAAAAGCTCCGGGAAACAGACGACGTTGACTTTATTCTTTGCCGCCATAGATAAAAGGTCTGCCGCTTTTAGCATGGATGAATCGATATCCTTGGACGGCGACATCTGCACGGCGCAAACTTTTATTCTCATACTGCGGTTTAATCCTGTTTTTATTATATATATGTTTCAGACAATAAATATAATATATAACATTTAATATGGAGCCGTCAAACTTTGAGAAGGCCCCTCGATTCTTTCTTGCGGTCGTTTTCCGACAGCAGTTTTTTTCTTAGGCGGATAGACTTAGGCGTAAATTCTACAAGTTCGTCGTCTTCTATAAATTCAAGGGCGTATTCTATGGTGAGCTTTATAGGCGGCGTCAGCGTTATCATTTCGTCGGAAGCCTTGGACCGCATATTTGTAAGCTGTTTTTTCTTGCACGGATTTACAGTTATATCGCCGGGTTTCGAATGGATGCCTATGAGCATGCCTTCGTAAACTTCGTCCTGAGGAGCGACAAACATACTCCCCCTGTCCTGAAGGTTAAAAAGTCCGTAAGAGTTGGCTTCTCCGTTTTCCATGGATATCATTACGCCGTTTTTTCTTGGAGATATGTCGTAAGCATAGTCGTCGAACTTATAAAAGTTGTGGTTCATCGTACCGGTGCCTTTCGTCATAGTCAGAAATTCGTTATGAAATCCCATTATGCTTCTCGAAGGTATTACGAATTCAAGGTAAGTATTGCCTTTGTCGTCTTTCGTCATATCTAATAAATTGCCTTTCATAGAAGAAAGCCTTTCAAGCACCGAACCGGTAAATTCGTCTTTGACGGTTATATATAAAAGCTCGTAAGGCTCCATCTTTTTACCGTCCACTTCCTTTACCACGCCTTTGGGCTTGGACACCGCGAATTCAAAGCCTTCCCTTCTCATTTTTTCTATTAAGATAGAAAGGTGCAGGAGTCCCCTGCCGTAAACGTCGAATACCGTTTCGTCTCCGGTTTCTACCACTTTTAAGCCGACATTATTGGATACCTCTTTGAAAAGCCTCTCTCTCAACTGCCTCGTCGTAACGAGCTTTCCTTCCTTCCCGGAAAACGGGCTTTTGTTGACTATAAAATTTACGAGTATGACCGGCTCGTCTATTTTTATTCTCTGAAGCGGCGAAACCGGCTTATCGTTCACGACGTAATCGCCGGCGTTAACCCCGGTAAGCCCTGCTACCAGGGCTATATCTCCTTCATTGATTTCGTTGGTTTCCACTCTTTTAAGCCCATCGAACAAAAAAATCTTATTCGGTTTCGCTTTTACCAATTCGTCTTTTGCATTATATAAATACACTGCATCGTTCACTTTGAGCTTGCCGGACTTAACTATTCCTATAGCCGTCGCTCCCAGAAAATCGTCGTGGCCTATACTGGTAACCAGAAATTCGAGACCCTGTTTGTTTAATATGGGGGGATGCGGTATATAATCTATTATCGCGTCGAATAAAGGATTAAGCTTGTCTTTAAATCTGTCTTCTCCCTGTATTTTTAAATCTTTAATTGCATAGCCTTCTTTTGCCGAAGCATAAATAACCGGAAAATCTAAATTTACGTTTTCTCCGCCTAGTTCGAGGAAAAGGTCGTAAACCATTTCTAAAACTTCTTCCGGCCTTGCTCCCGGCCTGTCTATTTTATTTATAACGAGCAGGACGTGCAGGTTGTATTCGAAACATTTTTTAAGGATAAACCTGGTCTGCGGCATAGGCCCGTCGAAAGCGTCCACAAGCAATAAGACGCCGTCAACCATGGCGAGGACCCTTTCTACTTCGCTTCCGAAGTCTCCGTGTCCCGGAGTGTCCACTATGTTGATTCTGTAATCCTTATATTTAATTCCCGTACATTTAGATAAAATAGTTATTCCTCTTTCCTTTTCAAGCTCGTCGCTGTCCATGGCTCTTTCCGAAAGAGCTTCGAAGTCCCTTTTGCTTATGCTTTCTTTAAGCATTTTGTCTATAAGCGTAGTTTTTCCGTGGTCAACGTGCGCGACTACGGCAATATTTCTGATTTTTTCCTGAAAATCCAATTATGCATCCCTCCGGTTTTCTTTATTAAATAAAAATACCCCAATAAATTTAATTTATTTACTGGGGTAAATGATTTTAAAATGGTTGAACTTTTAAAACGGTATGCTTTTTTTTGCTTGCTGAATTATAAGGATAGTGAACCTTTAATGATTTAACGCAAGTAGATATCGCATACACCGCTTAAAGTAATAAACGGGGATTAACCCTTCGTGACGTTGATAGCCTGCGGGCCTTTCGCGCCGTTGGTGATTTCGAACTCTACTTTCTGTCCTTCCGTTAAAGTTTTAAAACCGTCCTGCGAAATTGCAGAATAATGAACGAAAACATCCGGTCCGTTTTCCTGTTCGATAAAACCAAAACCTTTGCTGTCGTTAAACCATTTCACTTTCCCTTGGTACCTCATACTTAACTTCTCCTTGAATCTTGAGCCGCCGTTTGCCGTTATAATAAATAACGAACGCCGGCCGCTAAATTAATAAATTAGGCTTTTATCTAAACAACTAGATAAATTAGCCACTCTACAAAGTTTAAACTACTAGATAGATAATGTCAAGCTATTTTTTACCCTTATTTTTTACTCCGCCGTATTTCCTCTGGCGTAAAATTTCGTAGGCGGCAACGGCAAAACTTATCGAAGCGTTTAAAGAGTTTACGCCGGCTTCCATCGGGATGCTTAAAATCTTATCGCAATTTTCGGCGGTAAGCCTTCTTAAACCCTTTCCTTCGGAACCGACCGCTACGGCCAAGGGGACGTTAAAATCCATATCGTATATAGTATCTTCCGCGTCTCCGGCAAGGCCGGCGACCCAGATGCCGCGCTTTTTTAAATCGGCTATGGTCCGCGAAATATTAACGACCCTGACCGTATCGACGTAAAATAAAGCTCCCTGCGAAACGTAAGCGACGGAGGGCGTTATAAAA
>JAJXZU010000109.1:0-3793 GCA_021779895.1 bacterium | reverse complement strand
CTTAAAAAAGGTTCCGATTTTATCATAGAGAATCTTATACATATTGATAAAGTTTCGTGTATTCATACCGGCGGCATTAGTTAAATATATGCCGGCAAAAAAATAAACTAACTAAAATATATCCTTAAGGGGGTTCAATTAAATGCCTATTTCAAAAGAAGAAAAAAACGCAATAATCGAGAAATTCAAGACTCACGATAACGATTCAGGTTCGGTCGAGGTGCAGGTTTCACTGCTTACATACCGGATTAATTTGCTATCGGAACATTTTAAAAAGTTTGCCAAAGACCATCATTCAAGAAGAGGTCTTTTAAAAATGGTTTCGAAAAGAAGGCATCTTCTGGACTATTTAAAAAGTAAGGATGAGGCAAGATATAAAAATCTGATAGAAGCTCTTGAACTTCGCAAATAAAACCAAAAAGATAAATAAATTTTTCTTAAAGCAATTTAATCGGATTTAATAGGAGACAAGATGATAAGCAACACTTTAATGTTTGACGGCAAGGCAATAACTATCGAAACGGGGAGGCTTGCCAAGCAGGCGTCCGGAAGCGCGTTAATTTCCATAGGAGATACTAAAGTTCTCGTTACGACGTGTATAAATAAAAAAATAAAGGAAGGAACCGATTTTTTGCCTCTTACCGTGAATTACGTAGAAAAATATTATTCCGCCGGAAAAATACCGGGCGGTTTTTTTAAAAGAGAAGCGAGACCGACAGAAAAAGAGGTTTTGACCTCCAGATTTTTAGACAGGCCGATAAGACCTCTTTTTCCGGATAATTATTTTTTTGATACGCAGATAATAGCTACAGTAGTTTCCATGGATAACGAAAACGACCCGGATATGGCGGCAATGTTAGGAGTTTCATTTTCTTTGATGCTGTCCGAAGCCCCTTTTAAAGGACCAACCGCAGGCGTTAGAATTGCAAGGGTAAACGGTAATTTTATCGCTAACCCGACTTATAAAGAACTTGGAGCCAGCGATACGTTTCTTATAGTAGCAGGCTCAAAAGACGCCATAACGATGGTAGAAGGGAGTTTTAACGAATTAGACGAGGAAGAACTCGTTTCGGCGATAGAGTTCGGGCATAATAAAATTGTAGAATTAATCGAGTTTCAAAACAAGATTTTATCGGGAATAAGTATTGTTAAAGCAGAGCCGGAAGAAATTAAAATACCGGAAGGGTTATATGAAAGAGTTAAGGAGCTTTCTTACGACGATTTATCCGATGCCCTTAAAATTTCCGCTAAGCTGGAAAGAAACGAAAGAGTGGAAAATTTAAACGCCAAGGTTATCGAACTGCTGAACGAGTCTTATCCGGGCTATGAAGCGGCTATAAGCCATATTCTGGAATCTATTCAAAAAGACATATTAAGAAATAACATAATCAACGAAGGTTTAAGGATAGACGGAAGAGGACTTGCGGACATTAGGCCTATAAGCTGTTCCGTAGGCGAACTTCCTATGGCTCACGGAAGCGCCGTTTTTACCCGCGGCGAAACGCAGGCTCTTGTAGCTGCTACCTTAGGGACTAAATTCGACGAGCAGATAATAGACGCCCCCGAGAAAGAATCGACAAAAAGATTTATGCTGCATTATAATTTTCCGCCTTTTTCGGTAGGCGAGGTCGCTCCTTTGAGGTCTCCAGGCAGAAGAGAAATAGGTCACGGGTCTTTGGGCGAAAAAGCGCTCAGATATGTAATTCCGTCCGCGGAAGAATTCCCTTATACGATAAGATTGGTTTCCGAAATACTCGAGTCTAACGGGTCTTCTTCTCAGGCTACAATCTGCGGAGGCACTCTGGCTTTGATGGATGCGGGAGTTCCCATAAAGGCTCCGGTTGCGGGAATAGCCATGGGGCTTATTAAAGAAGGAGATAAAGTTGCAATACTTTCCGATATTTTAGGGGACGAAGACCATCTTGGAGATATGGATTTCAAAGTTGCGGGAACCGCCAAGGGAGTAACAGCCTTGCAGATGGATATTAAAATTTCGGGAGTTACTAAAGAGATTTTAAGAAATGCTCTTTCGCAGGCAAAAGAAGGAAGAATGCATATACTCGGCATAATGGTTCAGTCTATAAGCGAACCCAGAAAGGATATGGCAAAAAATGCTCCGAGAATCGTCACTATGATGGTTAAGCCGGAAAAAGTCAGAGAAGTTATCGGGTCCGGCGGAAAAGTCATAAAGGGCATAATAGAAAAGACCGGCGCAAAGGTCGATATAGAAGATTCGGGAAAGGTTACAATTTCTTCTACAAACGGCGAATCTTTAAAACTTGCCGTCGCTATGATAAACGATATAACCCAGGAAGCGGAAATAGGCAAAATTTATTTCGGAAAGGTCAGAAAGATAATGGAGTTCGGCGCTTTTGTCGAAATATTTCCCGGAACAGACGGACTGGTCCATATTTCGCAGATAGATAACAAGAGGGTAGAAAAAGTTTCCGACGTTCTGAAAGAAGGCGACGAAGTAAAAGTTAAAGTTTTAGACGTGGACAGGGCAGGCAAAATAAAACTCTCTATAAAAGAGACTTTATGAAAAATTTTAAAAAAGAAGTATTAGAATCCGGGATTACGCTTATTACGGAAAAAAAACCGTATTTTAATTCCGTAAGCATAGGATTATGGGTTAAAACAGGCTCGGTTTACGAGCCTGCGGAATTAAACGGCATATCCCATTTCATAGAGCATCTGTTTTTTAAAGGAACCAAAAATAGAACCTATAAAGAAATAAACAGAGAAATAGACCTTATGGGAGGAGCGCTGAACGCTTTTACCGGAACGGAGCTTACCTGTTTATATACCAAAGTCTTATACAAAAATTACGATGCCGCCGTCAACCTTTTAATCGACCTTATGTTTAATTCTTTGTTTCCGGAAGACGAAATAGAAAAAGAGAAAAGCGTAATATTACAGGAAATTTCCGGCGTACAGGACGACCCCTCGGACTATTCGATGGAACTTTTTCATAGAAATTTTTACGGAAATTCATCGTATGCCTTTCCTATCCTTGGAACCGAAAATACGATTAAAAATTTTAACCGAAAAAAAATATTAGATTATTATTACGGCCATTATAATCCCGAAAATATAATAATTTCTATCGCAGGCAATTTCGAGCATAGTAAAATAGCAGATTCGGTCAACAGGCATATGGGCGAAATAGCTTCGAGCTTCGATAAAGGAGTAATAAGAAAAAAATTTAAAACCGATAAAGTGTACGGCGATTTTATTCAAGATAAAGATTTGGAGCAGACCCATTTCTTAATAGGGCTTGAAGGAATAAGCAGGCCGGACGAGAATTTTTTTTCCGTAGAAGTTTTAAATACTATTCTGGGCGCTTCCGTGAGTTCTAAGCTTTTTCAGGAAGTTAGGGAAAATAAAGGCCTTGCCTATTCTATCTATTCAAATTCCGTGTTTCATAAAACGGACGGATATTTTTATATTTACGCGGGTGTTTCTCCCAAAAAATTCAAGCTTTCTAAAGAACTTATCTTCGACATAATCGACGGCATAGTAGGCGGCGGTATTAGCGAAGAAGAAGTTATAAGCGCCAAAAAACATATATACGACGGTTTTCTTCTTAGTATGGAATCTACCGGAAATATAATGAACCGCAATGCAATAAACGAAATTTACGAAGGCAGATATATCTCCAAGGCGCAGGTTTTGAAAAAGATAGAAAAAGTCGACGGGCATTCCGTGAAAAGAATTTCCGGCCGGTTATTTTCAAACAAAAATAATAGAAATATTTCGGTTCTCGGCAAGGTTAAATAATATATTAATATAT
>JAJXZU010000009.1:0-3848 GCA_021779895.1 bacterium | reverse complement strand
TCCAGTTATCACGCCAGTGGTAATGGCTGGGTAGCTATGTTCGGAAGGGATAACCGCTGAAAGCATCTAAGTGGGAAGCCCCCCCTAAGATTAGATTTCCCCTGTGGCAACACAGCTAAAGATCCCTCATAGACTATGAGGTTGATAGGTCGGGTGTGTAAGCGCAGTAATGTGTTTAGCTTACCGATACTAATAGATCGTGAGGCTTAATCATTTTATATAAAGCCGTGAATCCTGTACTAATTTGCTTAATTTTCGTTCAATTATTTATAGACAAGTTTTCGGTAACTATAGCATAGGGGAAACACCCGTTCCCATTCCGAACACGGAAGTTAAGCCCTATAGCGCCGATGGTATTATGCGGGCAGCTGCATGAGAGAGTAGGTCGTTACCGGATTTAATTACCCCGAAATAATGGTTTATTGTTTAAATTCATTATTCGGGGTATTTTTTTTAACCAATATCGCATAAGAAATCGTAAATTTATTTATGGTAAATTTTTTATTTTCCGATAGCGGTTTTATTTTGATTTCGGTATATATTTTTCTGAGCGGGCTGTCGCTCGGAAGTTTTTTAAACGTCGTTATATTCAGGCTTCCCAAAAATTATTCAGTTGTTTATCCTCCGTCTTCCTGTCCGGAATGCGGCGCAAAAATAAAGTTTTACGATAATATCCCGGTATTAAGCTATATAATTTTACGCGGTAGATGCAGAAACTGCGGCGTAAAAATTTCCCTTTTATATCCAGCCGTTGAAATATTGACCGCTTTATTGATTTATTTATTTTTTTTAAAATATTTTTACAATGCCTATTTTTTTTATAAAATTAATACATCGGATATGGGCTATTTTAAAAATTATTTGTCCGAACAATTTAATTATTTTATTGCCTGCCTAATTTTTATACCGCTTATAATCTCTATTTCCTTTATAGATTTATTCAATAAAATAATACCGGACGTTTTAAATGTTTTACTGATAATTTTGGGGTTTGCCGTAAATATTTTTCTTCTTAAAAAGTCTTTCATGTTTCCGCTGGCGGGATTTTTAACGGCCGGATTATTTTTTTATTTTATAGCCCTTTTTTACGAAATTATTAAAAAAAAGGAAGGGCTCGGCGGCGGCGATATAAAATTAATCGCCGGAATAGGCGCATTTCTGGGACTGAGAGGGGTTATATTTACTATTTTCGGCGGCGCCGTTTTTGCGCTGTTCGGTTTTATCCTGTTTTTTCTATTCCGCAAATTAATAAAAATGGATCCCGTCGACTCCGACTTTAAAATTCCGTTCGGCCCTTTCCTTTCGCTTGCCTCGATTTTTTATATGTTTTACGGCGATTTTTTAATAAAAATATATTGGTATTTTATAAAATACCGGTAAAATCATTCCATCCGATTTTTCTCTGCCTCCGGGCTTGCTATGACCCAAAATTCCAAAGTAAATTTGAGCGATTGACAAATTTATTTAATTATGTAAAAATTAAACCTAAACCGCAACAATATTTTATCAACCATCTATTATAACTATAACGTTAAAAATGTTAAATGCCAAATAAGGGGGCTGAATTGCTTAAAATAAAGGGACTTAAAAAGGTTTTTGTTTTTGCGCTTATTTTTCTACTGCCGGCTTTGCTAATTCAAAAAAAAGCTTTTGCCGAAACCACCGTCGGTATTTTGCCTTTCAAAATTATTTCTACGCATTACGAAAGATATTCATATATAGGAAACAGCATTCCTTTGATTTTAGGCTCAGATTTGGCATCCAAAAATATAGGTATCGTTAGGAATTCGGATATTGTCACGTATCTTAAAAACAAAAGTATCAGTTTTTCTTCGCAAAACCTTTTAAAACTCTCTAAACATTTTAAGACGGATTATCTTATTTACGGAAGAATCGTTAAAATAGGAAGAATATTCGTTATCCAGTCCAACGTTTTCGACGCCGCCCAAAATAAGGTCGTTTACAGAAACCATATTCAGGCGCTCGGCACAAACTTTATAATCGACGATATAAATCATTTATCCGCCGCGATTAGAAAAGAGATTAATACAAAGAGCGTCGCGGTTCAAGCGCCCGCGCATAGAGAGATTAAAAGCTCTATTTTTATAAAAAGGTTTACTCAGAACGGTAGCGGACTTATAAAAACGGCATATAAAAAATATGTAATTCAGGCCATAAGCACCGGCATATTTTTGCGGAGAGGCATCCAGACAGCCGTTGCTACGAGGCATAGGGTTATTTTATACAACCTCTCGCTTGGCGGAAGGCTTAAAAAATTAGCGCAGTATAAACTGTCCGTAAGGTCTAACGCCGTATATTTAGGATTTTATAAAATTTCCAAAGGCTATAACGCTATAGTTTTAACCAAGGCTAAGCTTGGTATGATTATATCGTATCTTCTGGTTTTTAGAAACGGAAGCCTTGTAAAACTAACTAAAAATTACGACCTGTTTTTGAGGGTTATGCGTTTACCGGGTTTGGGAAAGGTCATAGTCGGGCAGAAACCTGTTTCGGTTGCTCCGTCCGGCAGGTATTTTAACGATTATGCTATCGGGCAGAATTATTATCCGATAGGTCAGTTCGGAGGGAATACTTATATATACGGGTTTGATAAAAATAACGGTTCTTTAGTAAGAGGACGGAGACTTGCCTTTTTTAACGATATAACCCTCTACGGCACCGTTTACGGGAATTTTAAAGGGAACGGCAAAAATTATCTCGTAGCGTTGTCAAAATCGGGCAATTTAATGATTATAAACGATAAAGGGAAAACCGTCTATACAGGTTCAAAAACTTACGGAGGCTCTCCTCTTCAGATTAGGGTTCCGTCTTTTAGCGGGGCCAGAAGTTCTACTTATACCGGCGGATTAATATACAGCGTTCCGGCGCAGATAGAGGGCTTCAGGCATAAAGGCAAATTGAGTATTATAGCTTTAAAAAATTACAGGCAGGCGGCTTTTCTCCGCAACCTTAATTATTACGTTAAGACCTCCGTATTCAGCCTCATATGGAACAAAATAGGATTTTATCCGGTATGGGAAATAAAACCTATGGCGGGGTACAGCGCGGGATTTTCTATTTTTAAAGACGGCGGCAATGTTTACCTTGCGGACGGAGTAGTCGAGAACCCAGGTTCGCCTCTCACCAGCCCAAAAAGCTACATAGCTATTTATAAGGTTGCCCGTTCCGCCGGGCATTAATACATGCTTCGGTAACCTAAAAAAGCATTGAAAATTAAAATTTTATTTGCTATAATAATAAATTCCTAACGGCGGTGTAGCTCAGCCGGTTAGAGCATACGGCTCATATCCGTAGTGTCCGGGGTTCAAGTCCCTGCACCGCCACCACTTAAAACCGCGGTAAATTATTTTCATATAAATACAAAAAGGCATCCAAGATTTAAAAACCTTAGATGCCTTTAGAGTGAATTAGACAATACTTTTAATTATTTAGTTAAATCGGCAAAACCTTTTTTCCCGCAAGGCCGTTTAGGAAAACGCCCCATGCCGTATAAAAGGCGGCTATCCCTGCAAGGACGCCAATAATACCCGCTATTGCCATTAAATTAGAACCGAGCAGGTAGTTAAATCCGACGAGAAGCAGTTCTATGGTAAACAACAAAAGGGCAACTTGCAACATTGCCGGTTTTTTTCCGATGTTTCCGCCGATGGTCGCCATTAAGGAAAAAATACCCCATAATACGAAGAACCATCCTACAAATTGCGGATTGTTCGGTTTACCGATAGCTCCTATTACCATGGTAGCAAAAGCCAATAACATAAAGCCGAACGGCAGGAATACCGTTGCGCCGTAAGTATCGTCTATAAGAAATTTAAAGATACCCACGA
>JAJXZU010000196.1:0-3864 GCA_021779895.1 bacterium | reverse complement strand
CTTGCCAAGTCCTTGCATTTTTTGTTGAGGTTTTTGTCGTCCGCGCAAAACTCTTTTCCCTTTTTTCCCATTTTTTTTTAATTCTTTGCGATGTAGCACACCGCGATTATGTGTATATTCTAAATATAGAATATTCTAAAATTGTTGTCAAGGGAAAAATAAAAAAATGTTTTAAAACCGTGTTATGAATTTACAAGGAATGGCCGTTAAAATCTGATGCGGATTTTTTCCAGTCTTTTCCATCTTTTAAAAGCTCGGAAAAAATTTCGCCGGAAGAAAATTGATTATTTTTTAAATAATTTTTCCATAAATCGATAAAAATTCTTTTTTTAAGCCTTAAGGAATCGGTCGAAAGGGAGGTAAAATCTTTTAAAAATTTAGACGTTCCTCCGTCGAAATCGTCGGCGCCGAAGACTTCCGTCAAATAATTAAATTTATATAATTCTTCAGCCGTATAATTTTTAGAAGTTAATATAATTTCCTTCGCTTTCTGTGCTCCTATTAAGAAGGCAAGCCTTAACGCAGAATTAGAAGGCGACATTATGCCGTATTTTGACGACAAGTCCGCAAAAAATGATTTTTTTTCGGCAAGCCTGAAATCGCAGGAAGATACAATATCAAAGCCTATCCCGCTTACGGCCCCTTTCACGGAGCATATAACCGGAACAGGCGACTCTGCGATATGCCTGCACATAACGTTCAAAACCGTAACGTAATATCTTGCGCCGTCCCTGTCTAGTCCTGCAATTTCCTTGATTTCCGGTCCGGTCGCAAAATAATCGGAATTCGAGCTCTTTATTAAAATTACTTTCAGTTCTATTTCTTTTTCGATATTTCCTTCGAAAATTTTTATTAGTTCGTTCATTCCGGCTATATCGAACGTATTTTTGCCGCCTAAATCAATATCTATTTCGGCTAACGAGCCGTTTTTGCGATCGAATCTTATAGGCATAATCTACCTCTTTAAATTAATTGATTATAAATTATCGTGAACGTCTTCTTTATGCCATCTTCTTCCTTCTACCATATAATATAGCACGGGAATTACGACGAGCGTTAAGGTAGTAGAGGCTAACATGCCGAAAATGAGCGCCCATGCCAGACCGTTCCATACAGGGTCGGTTACGAGTATCGCCGAACCGAATATAACGGCAAGAGCCGTAATTATAATTGGTCTTGCCCTCATAGCCCCGGCTTCTACCAGCGAATCTATTATATTATTGCCTTCTTTTTTTCTGTCGTTAATAAATTCCAGCAAAAGTAAAGAATTTCTTATAACTATGCCTGACAAGGCAATCGCCCCTATCATGGAAGTGGCGGTAAAATAAACCCTTATCAAGGCAAACCCCGGCATTATGCCTATCATTTCAAGAGGAATCGCCCCCATAAGTATTAAAGGTATAATAAAAGAACCTGTATAGCCTACCAAGAGTATATAGATAAGAAGGATTGCTATGCCCATTGCCGCGCCGAGCTGTGCGAATACCTTAAGCGTAAGATTCCATTCTCCGCCCCACCTTATATGATATCCCGCAGGAAGAGGATGTTTTAAGAAATGCAGAAAAAGATCTAAGTTTGCATACATAGGGCTTCTTTTTACAACTTTGCCGTAAACGTAAACTAACGGCTTTAAATCTCTTTCGTAAATCATATTATGCAAATAGCCCCGCTTTATTTTTATAACCGAATTTAAGGGTATTAACCTGCCGGCCGAAGGCGCATATATCCAGATGCCCGATAAGCCGCTTACTCCCGTTCTGAATGAACCGGGCATCCTTAAAAAAATATCTTCCTGATGAAGGTGTCCTTTTTTATGAATAGTTCCCACGCTCATTCCGTTGTTTAAAAGATAAAGCGACTGAGCAATCATTTCGGTGCTTATTCCCAGCATCGCCGCCTTTCTTCTTCTAACGATGACCGCCGCCTTTCTTATCCGGCGCTTATATGAGGAATTTACGTCGGTAACCCCCCTCGTTGTTTTCATCTTCGCTTCTACTATTTTTGAAAGTTTTTCCTGCTCGTTATAATTTTTACCGTAAATTTCCGCTACTATAGTCGATTTTACCGGAGGTCCGGGCGGGCTTTCCAAAACCTTTACCGTAGCATTATATTCTTTTCCGATTTTATGCACGTCGGGAAGAATGTTTAAAACAAGCCGATGCGAAGACGTGTTTCTTTTGTCTTTGTCTATGAGGTTAACTCTTATTTCCGAGAACCAGCTTGCGTTTCTAAAATTAGCCCCTCTCAAAAGTCCCGAAAAATCGATAACAGACGGAGTTCCTACCGTAACCACGTAGTTTTTTACCTGCTTTATGCGCTTCAAATAATTCACTATCTGCATAGTGGCGATATTGGTATCCTGGAAAGTAGAACCTGGACGTTTGTTTATCGTAATCAAAAACGTGTTGGTATTTGCGACGGGAAGCATTTTAAATTTTACTATTTTTAAAATCGGAAGGGACATAGCTAAAATAAATAAAATTACTACGGCCGACATAAATATATATCTTTTCTTCTTATTTAAAAGCAGGGGCATTAATATTTTAGAATACAGGCCTTTTTTGCCGTCTTTGCCGTGCTCTTTTAATTCTTTTTTGCGAATCAGCGCCATTCCTCTTTCGTTTGCCATAAGTTTAAGGTAAAACCACGGAACTACCGTGAGAGCTACGAATAGGGAAACAAGCATCGCTATTGGAACGTTAAAAGGGATAGGCCTCATATAAGGACCCATCATTCCCGTTACGAACAGCATTGGAATAAAGGATGATATAACCGCAAGAGTAGCAAAAAAATTAGGATTGCCTATTTCGTTTACGGCATCCACCGCATAAGCGGGAAGTATGTTTCTTTCTTTTGAAAAAACCCTTTCTATGTTATCGATGACTACTATGGCGTTATCGACTAAAAGCCCCAGGGAAAGAATTAATGCAAACAGGGTAATCCTGTTTAAAGTTTGATGGAAAATATAAGCTATCCCGAGGGTGAGAAACAGCATTAGCGGAATGGTAAAAGCAACTATGAAAGCTTCCCTCCAGCCTAATATTATTAAAAGAAGTACTATTACTATAACTATGCTTATTATAAGATGAAACAGCAATTTATTTACGGCGTTGTTTGCTTTTTTTCCGTCGTTTCTGGTTATCGTATAGTGAACGCCTGCAGGAAGGTTTGTTTCGGCAATTTTATGAAATTTAGCGAGAACGCTGTTCACGACCTCGACCGCGTTCTTTCCTCTTCTTTTTGCGACGGCTATGGTTACGGCGGGGTAAATACCCTTGGAATCTGCAATAACCCTGTCGTTTGCATTAATTTTTCTGTAGTTATTTCCGAATCCTATTTCCGATAAAAAACTTAACGGCTTATACGAATATTTAATCTTTGCTACGTCCTTAAGATAGACCGGTTTTCCGTTATAAACGGATATAATAAAGTTCTCGACCGAACTTACGCGATGAAAATATCCGCCTGCCGTCAGAAACATTTTTTTATTGTTTTTCTGAAGAAAACCTGCCGGAATGTTTATATTGGTTCCTTTAAGCTCCTGCGCTATCATTAAGGGAGTGACGTTATATCCCGCCATTTTCAATGGGTTCAGATAAACATTGAGCTGTTTGTATCTTGCGCCGTTTAAAAAAGTGACCCCGGTTCCCTTAACGGAATCGAGCCTGTCTAATATCCTGCCTGCAATAGTCGTAAGATAACCCGCGTTATATTTTTTGCTCCATAGCGTGATATTTAAAATAGGCACGTGGTTTACGTCTATGGGCTTAATGAGCGGCCTCATTGCGCCCTTAGGAATTTCGTCGAGGTTGGAAAATACTTTATTATATATATCTACTAAGCTTTTATCCCGGCTTGCGTTGA
>JAJXZU010000083.1:0-3895 GCA_021779895.1 bacterium | reverse complement strand
AGCATAACGTTTTAACGGTTGATGTTTCCTGCGTTAAAGTTTACGGCAGTAAAAGCAAAAGTTTTTTAGTTGGAATTATAAAATAATAGGTGATATAATAAATATATATATGCTCGCATATATATAATAGGGGTGCCGTATATAACTACGGCTGAGAGCGGAGCAGTTAAAGCCCGCAACCCTTTGAACCTGATACGGGTAATGCCGTCGTAGGGAAGCAGGATAATCCACAGATTATTTCTTTTCAGGCAGTTTCACTCCCTCAAAGACTATCCATTCAGGTTCGACGGACTTGCTTTATTCATTCGTTAAAATAAAGACGCGGATATCTTATAACTTATAATGTTCCATTTATCGAATAAAACGGAATTAGATAATATCTTACAAAAAGTTTTATCGGGAGGAAGGCTCGATGACGGCGGCCTGCTCTTTTTGCTTGGAGAGAAAGACGGCAAAGCCGTTAAGGAAATATTTTCGGCGGCGGATGCCCTCAATTTTAGGATTAACTCCAGCAACGTTTCCTACGTCGTAAACAGAAATATCAATTTTACCAATATATGCGGCTTGAATTGCAAATTTTGCGGGTATAAAAGGACAAAAAATTCTAAAGACGCATTCTTATTAGGCTACGACAAGATACTCGAAAAGATTTCCGAAGGCAGAAAACTTATCGGAATCGACGAAATATGCGTAACAGGCGGGATAAATCCCGAATTAAAATCAAATCCGGATTACTACTTCGGTTTAATTAAAGCCGTAAGAAATAATTTTCCCGAATTGCATATCCATGCATTTTCGCCGCAGGAAATTTACGAACTTGCCGAAACAACCGGCAAGTCTTACGCCGCCGTTATCGAAAAATTAGTCGATTGCGGGCTTAATTCTATGCCCGGAACCGCCGCGGAAATTTTAGCCGGAGAAACGAGGAGAAAAATCTGCCCGGAAAAGATAAATACTTCGGTATGGGTCGAAATTATAAAAACGGCGCATATGCTTGGAGTCAAAACATCGGCTACGGTTCTTTTTGGGCATATAGAATCGAACGAGGACTTGGTTTATCATTTAAGCCTTATAAGGCAGATTCAGGATGAAACAGGCGGATTTACCGAATTTATCGCTTTGCCGTTCATTTCGCCTAAAACGTCCCTCGGAAAACTGGTCGATAAGGCGGCAATGACGGACGAAAACAATGCGCTTAAATTTTATGCCGCTTTAAGGCTCTATTTAGACAATTTTAAAAATATCCAGACAAGCTGGCCTAAAATCGGAGTTACCGCAGCGTTGAAATCACTCGAATGCGGCGTTAACGATTTCGGCGGAACTTTAATGGAAGAAAATATTACCAAGAGCGCCGGAGGCAAATTCGGCGAATATTTATCCGAAGGCGAAATTACTAATTTAATAAAACGGGCGGGTAAAATTCCCGTAAGAAGGGACACGCTGTACAATTATATAAATATAAACGCTTAAGTTTATGAAAATTGAATTAAACGGAAACGAATATATTGCTGCCGGAAACGGTATCACGATACAAAAACTTATAGACGAGCTTAAACTTAATATTAAAAGCACCGCCGTAGCCGTAAATAAGACGATAGTTCCGAAAAGCTCTTACGCCGAATTTATTTTAAAAGAAAACGACAAAATAGATATGGTAACTATAGCTCCCGGCGGATAGTTATATTAGTTGAGTTTGCAGGATTTAGTCATGTATAATCGAAATTTATATATAAAATATTAAATATCGGAGGGTTTATGGAAAGCGGTACGGGCATAAAAGAAAACGGCGACGTTCTAACAATAGGAAAATATACATTCAAATCCAGGCTTCTTATAGGAACCGGAAAATATCCCGACTTTCAAACTATGAAAGACGCCGCTGATGTTTCCGGCGCCGAAATAATAACCGTTGCAGTCAGAAGGATAGATTTTAACGCCAAAGAAAATCTGCTGTCTTATATAGACCTCGACAAATATATTTTATTGCCTAATACGGCAGGCTGTTATACGGCGGAAGACGCGGTAAATACTTTAAGGCTCGCAAGAGAATTAGACGTTTTCAGAACAGACCTCGTAAAACTCGAAGTAATCGGCGACCCAAAAACCCTGTATCCCGATAACGAAGAACTGTTAAAAGCCGCAAAAATTCTGGTTAAGGAAGGCTTTACCGTTATGCCGTATATGATGGACGACCCCGTTCTTGCCAAAAAGCTCGAAGACGTCGGTTGTCCGGTAGTTATGCCGCTTGCCTCGCCGATAGGTTCGGGTCTCGGTATCAGAAATCCTTATAATATAAAAATAATTAAAGAAACCGTATCTGTTCCCGTAATAGTAGATGCCGGAGTAGGAACGGCCTCCGACGCCTGCAAAACTATGGAGCTCGGCGTTGACGGCATTCTTATAAACACGGCGATAGCCGGAGCCGCTAATCCGGTTAATATGGCGGCCGCGATGAAAAATGCCGTAGAAGCTGGCAGGCTTGCATATCTGTCGGGACGCATTCCCATGAAACTTTATGCACAGGCTTCTACCCAAATGGAGGGAATCGTATTTTGACAAAAGGAAGAAAAACAACGAAAGCCGAAAACAAAACTAAAACCGTAATAAAATCAAAAATCGAAAAGAAATTTGAAACAAAAAGCAGCGGTTATATTGAACATAAAAAAGCTTCGAATATAAAACCTGCAGTGGGGATTAAACCTGCAGGAAAAATAAAATCTGCCGGGAAGATAAAAACGGCTTTAAAGGCAGACGCAAACTTAAACCCGGATAAAGCGGCAGCGGGCATAAGATTAAACAGGTTTATCGCGATGCATACCGGCGTTTCGAGGAGAAACGCCGACGATATAATAAAAGAGGAAAGAGTCCTCATAAACGGTAAAAAGGTCAAAAATCTCGCCACCGCCGTTAAGGAAGGCGACGAAATTTCCGTTGACGGCAAAAAAATCAAATATAAAGAAGAGCCTAAAATTTATATTATGCTAAACAAGCCGCAAGGGTATATTACCGCCGTAAAATCGGAAGAGGGGTTTAAGACCGTTATGGAATTAATTAAAAAAGAAACTTTAAAATATAAGCATATATTTCCTGCGGGAAGGCTGGATTTTATGAGCGAAGGCATGCTTCTTCTTACCAATGACGGCGACTTTGCATATAAATTAACCCACCCTAAATTCGACGTAGTAAAAACATACATAGTAGAGGCTAAGGGCGAATTAACGCCGGACCTTTTTAACAGGATTAGAAAAGGAGTCAGGCTGGAAGAAACAGGCCTTTTAAAACCGGACGACGTCAGGATAATCAGAAAAAATCCTTCAAAATTTATACTTTCGGTAGATTTATCGCACGGAAAAAACCGTGAAATAAGAAGGCTCATGGAGTTTTTTAACCTTAAAATTTTAATGCTCAGGAGAGTCAGGATAGGCGGGCTTTATATAGGCAACCTTCCGTCCGGGGAATACCGCGTGTTAAACCGCAAAACTGCAGAATTAGCTTTCGGCAATGCCGATAAAACGGAGGGGTAGGCTAAACCGCCTAAGACCAATCCGAATTACAAAAAACCTTGTTCAAAAATATACCCTTTTGCCCATGCCTCCTATTCCGAGATATAAAAATCAATTCATGCTTGCGATTTTAGAGCGGTAGCCGGCAAGACTGCCGGGCACAGGGGCAATATATATTTCGCCGAATAAGTTCAGCTGTTTTAAATCTATCAGAACTAATCTTGCCATTTCAAGAAGCGCGAGGAAATAGGTAAAAAATTCATCCCTGTTCCTGCTGTTTTTAACTATTTCGCTGAACGTTATATTGCCGACGGCATTAAATCTTTCCATTATTTCCGTTATTTTTTCTTTTACGGAAAAACTTTCTCTTTCTAACTCGTATATATTTATTC
>JAJXZU010000014.1:0-3926 GCA_021779895.1 bacterium | reverse complement strand
TCCCTTCCCTTTTTTAGTAATAACGTGCAAAAGGATAGGTTTTTTTATTTTTTTTATATTTTCAAAGGAGTCTAAAAGATAGGGCATATTGTGTCCGTCTATGGGGCCTATATAAGTAAAACCGAGTTCTTCGAATATTATGCCCGGCCCGATGAGGTTTTTGAAAGATTCCTCGAATTTTGAAACAAGCCTCGCCATCTGAGAGCCGAATAAAGGGATGGAATTAAGCATTTTTTCGGCTTCTTTTCTGAGTCCCTGATAAAAATTTCCGCTCATTATTCTGTTGAGATAATTGGAAATTGCGCCGACGTTTTTCGATATGGACATTTCGTTATCGTTTAATATAACGATAACGTCTTTTTTTAGGGAACCGGCGTTATTTAAACCTTCAAGCGCCAAACCGTTCGATATGGACGCGTCTCCTATAACGGCTATAATCCTGCCGTCTGCTTTAACTCCGGTTTCGCCGTTTAAATCCTTTGCGGCGCTCATACCGAGCGCGGCCGAGATAGATGTTCCGGCATGTCCGGTTCCGAAGAAATCGTATCTGCTTTCGGCGATGGACGGAAAACCCGATATTCCGTGTAATTTTCTAATGGTATGGAATCTATCTTTTCTTCCGGTAAGTATTTTATAGGGATACGACTGATGTCCGACGTCCCATATTATTTTATCGGCGTTTTCTATATCGAAAGATTTTAAAATTGCAATCGTCAGTTCGACGACGCCCAGACTGGAAGCGATATGCCCGCCGTTTTTAGAGCAGACGGATATAATTTCCTCCCTAAGTTCTGCCGCAAGCGTTTCTAACTCTTCGGGAAGTAAGGTTTTAAGGTCGTTAGGTTTATTTATTTTTTCTAATATCATTATCGCATTATCGGTATTTATTTTTCTAATTTATCCTGTCCGTAAGATATTTTATTAATTCTATGAACATACCGGTTTCCGCGCCGGTTTTTTCTAAGTGCGCCATTGCTTTTTTATTGTATTCTTCAATTAATTCGCGTGTTTTTTCAAGCCCTATATTTTCAGCCATAGTTAGCTTATTGTTTATTCGGTCTATGCCGGCCGTTTTTCCTAAAATTTCTTTATTTCCGATAATTCCGAGAACATCGTCGACGGCTTGGAAAGCCAGTCCTACGTAGCCGCCGAATTTTCTGAATTCCGATACGGCCGTTTCGTCTTTGCCGGATAATATAGCCCCTACGGCGCAAGCCGAACCGATAAGGCTAGCCGTTTTTTTTTCGTTTATATATTCAATTTTTTCGAAATCTAAATGCTCGCCGAAAGAATTAACGTCGTGAAACTGTCCTTCTACGAGTCCGCCGGCTCCGGCGGCGCAGGAAAGCTCCCTTACCGCTTCTATAATTTTTGCCGGATCGAATTCCCCGATATAATCTTTGTCCGAAAGCATAACGAAAGCTTCGGCAAGAAGCGCGTCTCCGGCAAGTATCGCCGTAGCCTCTCCGAATACTATGTGGCTTGTAGGCTTTCCTCTTCTCAAATCGTCGTTGTCCATCGAAGGAAGGTCGTCGTGTATTAAAGAATAGGAGTGTATAAGTTCAAGCGAAGAAGCGAAAGGCAGCAGTTTTTTTTTATCGGAAAAACCCAAACTTTCGGCGGCAAGCAAAAGAATTATCGGCCTTATTCTTTTGCCCGGCATGGTCAGGGTGTAAAGCATAGCGTCCGCAAGAGAAAATTTATTATGCGGGAATTTTTTATCGTAATGTTTTTTGATAAAATGGGCTTTTATGAACTCGTCGATTAATTTTTTGCCGGTTTCGATATAAAGCGCTAAGTCGTTCATATATTTAGAGGCTCGGTATTTAAAGAAGGCCGGACGCTCCCATCGTCTTTCGCACTTAATTCTTCGACCCTTTTTTCTGCGGAGTCCAGCTTTTTAAGGAGGTAATCCGAATATTTTATCCCCTCTTCGTAAATTATTATAGATTCGTCAAGGCCGAGGTCTCCTTTTTCAAGGTTTAAAACGTTTTCTTCCAATTTTTTCAGGGCTTCCTCGAATGTCAAATCGTTTATATTTTTTTCTTTTGAGTCCATAAAATAATTATAAAATAATCGGAAAAAATTATCAATATCAACGTTAAATAAAAAATATATTGAAAAAAATATTTCCATTTTGTATTATTAAATTAATATTAATTTTTTAAATAAGAAAAATCGGGAGGTAAACGATGTCGCCATACATAAATTTTATTTTTACGTTTAAGGGTATTTTTTATCTGTTAGTCGTGCTGGGCGCATTAATAATGTTTATGAATATGATTATAGCGGCTTCCCTAAAAAACAGGATACCGGGCGGATTCGTCGGCAGATGGCTTACTATTATGTGGGTGTTTATGTTTTTTTTCTTTTTGGCGGAAACAGGCGCGTTTTTCTTTATTTCGTCCCTTAATAATATAAATTTATCTTACTTTCTAATAGGCGCGGTTTTATTTTTCGGGTCGGTATTCGTAGGCGTGGTTAACAGGTTTATATTTCACTTAATCAGGGAATTAGAAATCCACAAATAAACGATAATAAAAATAAGGCGCTTATCATGGACGTAAAAGGAAATATAACAAATTTAGAACTTTTCGACGTATTGAAATTTTTAGAAATTTCAAAGAAGACTGGAGTGCTAAACCTGCGGTTCGAAAATTTCGCGGCAAAACTTTTTATAAAGGACGGAATGTTATATTTTCTCTCTATTTCCGACAATAACATTCTCGAAAAATTAGTAGTTAAACTCCTCGACATGAGCAAGCAGGATTATCTGCAGATGCTTGAAAAATACCGGACGTATTATAAAACTACCGCAGGCTTCGATATATATTTTTTTAAATCGGAAGCGGTATCTAAATCTAAGGAGCATGAATTTACATCCAGCTATATATCGGAAACCTTGAATTATATACTTTTCCTGACGAACGGAGAATTTGCTTTCGACGAAAAACCTCTGCCCGATATTATTAATTTTGCAATTCCTATGAATTTATCTCCAATTCTAGCGGACTGCAAAAAAAGGCGCGACGAACTGGCTGTAATAACTAAAGTTATTCCGTCAAAAAATTATATTCCGGCGGTAATCACGAACAGGGGCGGCAATCTAAGGCCGCTTTCCCTTACTCCTTCGATATGGAACGTTCTTTCGTTAGTGGACGGCAAAAGGAATGTGAACCAGATTCTTTCCTTAACGGTGGAAAACGATTTCTTCGTCTTAAAAACCCTTTATAATTTACTGCAAAGCGGTTATATTAAACTCGACCCTCCGCATAGCGAACCGTTCAAGGGCTCGGATTTGGTCAACTCGGTTAAAAAAATATTAAAGGAACAGCTTGGGAATAAAGCGGATAAAGTACCGGTAGATTTTAATATTTTGAGCAAGGGAGACAAACAGTCTTTAACGAAAGCGATTCAGGATATAGAAAGATACGTCTATATGTTTGTCGACGACAAAAAAGCGGCAAAAATAGATTACCTGTTAAAACAATTGCTTATGGGCGTTTAATATGGAAGAACAAAAGGATGCCCGCCTTTTTGCCCCGCCGTATCTGGCAGGTATTTTCGGTTATAATATAAAATATTCCCTTTCCCCCCTGATACACGGCTCTCTCAATAAACTTCTCGACGCAAATCTATGCTACGGCATGTTCGACGTTCCTCCTGAAAAATTTGCCGCCGCATTTAACGGCTTTAAGTCGCTCGGCATGAAAGGAGCAAATATTACTCAGCCTTATAAAACCGAGGTTTTAAAGCATATACGTTCTTTAAGTTCGGAAGCCGAAACCGTCGGAGCGGTGAATACGGTAAATTTGGAAGAAGACGGCAATTACCGCGGATATAATACCGATATAAACGGATTTGCCAGCGCCGTAAATTATGAATTTAAAGAAAATTTAAACGGCAGGAGAGTTATTCTTCTCGGA
>JAJXZU010000012.1:0-3959 GCA_021779895.1 bacterium | reverse complement strand
GAATAAACGTCGCAAAAGTCATCGAAATTATTAAAATGCCGGAAGATATATCGGAAACTCCCAATACGTCGGAATTTGTCGAGGGCATGTTTAATTTAAGGGGCTCCGTCGTCCCTTTAGTCAATCTTCCTAAATGGATGGGAATAGCCGAGCCGGATGAATTAGACCGGAGAAATTTTAAGGTGATTATAACCGAATTTAACAGAATTAAAGTAGGTTTTATAGTTCACGAGACAACAAAAATCAGGCGCGTTTCATGGGACGATATCAACGCGCCTGAACTTTCTTCGGTAAGTTCGGTCGATTCCAAAGTAACCGGCATTATTAAGGTCGAAAACGACGAACTTCTCCTTTTGCTGGACTTTGAATCCATAGTTGACGAACTCGGTTTTTATAATAAGGAAAACAGGGAGATAGATTTGGAGAAAAACGAGTTCGGCGGAAACAGGACTGTCCTTATTATAGACGATTCGTCCTCCGCGAGAAAGATAGTCAATAACGCGCTGACAAAAGAGGGGTTTAAGACCGTGTTGGCCGAAAACGGAAAGGCGGCTCTAGACGTAGTATATGAAGATAAATACAAAATAGACGCTATTATCTGCGACGTCGAAATGCCGGTTATGGACGGCTATACTTTTACCAAGACGCTTAAATCCGACGATAAATATAAAAATATTCCGGTAATTATGCACTCTTCTTTAAGCGGAGTAGAAAATTCCGATAAAGGCATGAGGGCCGGCGCCGACTATTACGTGGTAAAATTCGACCCGGTCGAATTTATAGGCACGATAAAAAAAGTATTATAATAATTTCAGTTGCAATTATTATGTAAAAATGATAAAAATGAAAAGTTAAAATATATTTGCAAAAAGGAGGTGAAAAATTAATGAAAAGATTATTATTATCGGTCTTATTTTTAGCCTTGATAGCAATACCTTCCAGCACTTTTGCCGCTACAACGGTAAAAAAAGCGGTCGTTAAAAAGGTTGCGGCAAAGAAAGTCGTTGCCAAAAAAGCGGTAAAAACAATATCTTCTGCCAAAGTTAAAGCGGTTCAGCAGGCTCTTGCAAAGGACGGGCTTTATAAAGGCAAAGTCGACGGAATGATCGGACCCGTTACTACCAATGCGGTCAAAGCATTCCAGAAAAAAAACGGCCTTAAAGCAGACGGAATTATCGGTCCTATGACGCTTAAAAAATTAGGCGTAAAGTAGTTTTTTGATTTTCCTCCCCGATAAAATTCGGGGAGCTTCCTTCCTGTTTATTTTTTATACTTAATGCATGCCATGTCTGATAAAATATTTTTTATTACCGGAATAGATACTAATATCGGGAAAACATTCGTCAGCCTTCTATTGCTTCTTGCCTTCAAACAGCGCGGTTTAAAAGCGGGATATATGAAACCCGTCGAAACCGGAGTTAAAATTAACGAAGACGGCGCCAAAAATTATTTAGACGGTGCTTATGTCAAGAAATACGCCGGTTTAAACGAAGAACCGGATATTATAACTCCTTATACGTTTCAGTCCCCTTTGTCCCCATATGCCGCATTGAAGAAGGAAGGCGGAGACCTGTGCATTAAAGAAATCCTTTTTAAATTTTACGATTTAAATAAAGTCCATGATTATATGCTCGTCGAAGGCGCCGGGGGCATGCTCGTCCCTTTGAAAAAAAAGCATTTTATGATAGATATCGCAAAATATATAGATGCAGGCGTTATTTTAGTGTCTAAGGCGGGTTTGGGCATGATAAATCAGACGCTCTTAAATATAGAATATGCAAAAAGCCGCGATATCGGGATATCGGGCATAATTATAAACAATGTTTTAAACGAAAACGACGAAAGCGTATCGTCCAACAAAGAAATGCTCGGCGAATTTACGGACGTGCCGGTTATCGGGAGCATTCCGTACGTTCACGATAAGAAACGGTTGGAAAATATAAATACGCTGAACGCTCTGGCTTTAAAATATATAGACTTGGAAAAGATTTTGGTATAAAATAAATAAATACAATATATCTTTTAATAAGGAGGATTAATTCCCGTATGCAATTCAAATTTTCCGACAGATTAGGCAAACTTCCGGTGTATCTTTTTGCCGAGATAGACAAACTTAAATCCCAGGTAAAGGCAAAAGGCGTGGATATAATAAGCTTCGGCATCGGAGACCCCGACCTGCCGACCCCTAAGGCTATAGTCGATGTCCTTAAAAAAGAAAGCGAGATAGACGTTAACCAAAAATATCCTTCGTATGAAGGGCTCTTAAAGTTCAGGGAATCGGTTTCCGAATGGTATAAAAAAAGGTTTAACGTATCGTTGGACCCGGAAACGGAAGTTTTATCGCTCATCGGCTCAAAAGAGGGTATCGGGCATCTTCCCCTCGCTTTTATAAATCCGGGCGACGTAGTTTTAATTCCTGACCCCGGTTATCCGGTGTACAGGGCGGGAACTATTTTTGCGGGAGGCATTCCTTATATTATGCCTCTAAAAGAAGAAAACGATTTTCTGCCGGATTTTTCTTTAATACCGGAAGATATTTTAAAGAAAGCGAAGCTTATGTTTTTAAATTATCCCAATAATCCTACTTCTGCAAGGGCGGACAGGCATTTTTTCAACGAGGCAGTTAAATTTGCAAAGAAAAACGAAATTATAGTCGCTCACGATTTTGCTTACTCCGAAGTTTATACCGGCGAAAAAGGAAACGATTCTTTTTTAGAAGCTAACGGGGCAAAAGAAATCGGAATAGAATTCCATTCCCTTTCCAAAACTTTTAATATGACCGGTTTCAGGATAGGATTCGCCGCAGGCAACGAAGAAGTCGTAAAGGGGCTCGGAGCCGTTAAAACCAATCTGGATTCCGGCGTGTTTCAGGCTATTCAGCTTGCGGGAGCTTACGGACTAGATAACGAACTTAAAGCCGTGGAAGACAACAATAAAATTTACAAAAAAAGGCGCGAATTATTAGTCGGGGGTTTAGAGAAATTAGGATATAAAATTTACAAATCTGATGCCACGTTTTACGTGTGGGCGCATGTTCCGAAAGCAAATATGACGTCTAAGGAGTTTGCCGTTTCCCTGCTGAACGAAACCGGCATTATCGTAACGCCGGGTTCGGGATTCGGCGATTACGGCGAAGGGTATATAAGATTCTCTTTGACGATAAGCGAAAACCGCATTAAGGAAGCTTTAGTCCGCATGGGCGGATGAAATGCGGCGATATGGATACGGACGGCAAATCTAATCCATGCGAAGGCGGCGGCGTTCCCGAAGTCTGTATCTGTCTGGGACTGGGAAGCAATATCGGAAATACCGAAGATAATCTTCTGAAAGCTTTAAATTTAATTAAAAGCGCGGTTTCTGTTACCGCGAGCCCTATAGCGGGAGCGGTTATGTCCGGCATTTCTTCGGCATATTTATCTTCGCCGGTCGGAAATGTAGACCAGCCTTATTTTTTAAATTGCGCGGTTATGCTTGAAATGCCCGGAGACACTAAAGATTATGCGACTTTTGGCAGAAAACTTCTTTCCTTTTTGAAAGGTATAGAAAAAAATATGGGCAGGAAAAACGAAAGCAAAAGATATATGCCTAGAGTTATAGATATAGATATACTTTTCGTTTACGATAAATCCGCAAAAAATTTCATAACGCTGGACCTGCCGGAATTAAAACTGCCTCACCCCGAGATTTTTAACCGCAGGTTCGTTCTCGAGCCTATTCTGGATATTTCGGATGCGCATTGCGGATTTAGAAAGCCTTTCGACAAAGAAAGCATAAAAAAAGCCCTTGCAATATTGAAAAATTCCGATGCAAAGGCTTCGCAGAAAATATCTTATTACGGCAGATTCGACGAAAAATTGGCTCGAATACTACGCTAACGGGCGACGAGCTTCTCCTCGCAGAGGACTTTATGAGGAAGCTCTTCGTCGTAAATAGATATAAGCCCTCTTTTTATTTCCATA
>JAJXZU010000140.1:0-3963 GCA_021779895.1 bacterium | reverse complement strand
AATCTGCTCTCCGAAAAACCTAAACTTTATGCATCTGCGGATAAGGCGGATTTAGGAGTAGTTCCGATAGGCGTACCTTTGATAGTCGGTCCGGGAGTTTTAACTACGCTTTTAATAATTACCGGCATATACGGATATTTAGTCGTCACGGCCGCATTTATTATTAATCTTTTAATCGTTTATATTGTTTTAAAAAAAACAAAGCTGATTTTAAAATATCTCGGGAAAACGGGTTCAAACGCCGCAGGCAAACTTGCGGCGCTTCTGCTTGCCGCTTATGCGGTAATGATGATGCGGGTGGGGATTATAAATACCGTATCATCCTACATAAAGAGCCTGCATACATAACGTATAACGGTTAAACGTTAAACCTGAAATGCATTATATCGCCGTCTTTTACTGTGTAATCTTTTCCTTCAAGTCTTAGAAGGCCCATTTTTGCGGCATTAGCTTCCGAACCGGCTTTAATAAAATCATCGTAAGAAATAACTTCAGCTCTTATAAAACCTTTTTCGAAATCCGTATGAATGGTTCCCGCGGCTTGAGGCGCCTTCCAGCCGTTTTTTATCTCCCATGCCCTTACCTCCTGCTTGCCGGCGGTAAAAAACGAAATTAAACCCAGAAGTCCGAAACTGACCGACGCAACGGTATCCAATGCGGAAGAATCCAGTCCGTAGTCCTTAAGAAAAGCATCTCTGTCTTCATCTCCTAAAGAGGAAAGTTCTTCTTCTAATTTTGCGCACAATCTTATAACCGGTATATTTTTAGGCGAGGCTATACTCATAATTTCTTCGATATATTGATTGGAAAAATCTTCCGCCAGCATATCCTCATCGACGTTAAGGACATATACCGCCGGTTTTGCGGATATTATGCCTAAAGATTTCAGGATGTTTTTTTCCGCTTCGGTAAATTCCTTGCCGTTAATAGCGCCTGTTTCGGAAAGTTGAACGTTAACTTTTCTTAAAAAATCTAAATTAGATGCCGCTGCTTTATCGCCGCTTCTGGCTATTTTTTCGAGCTTCTGGAGATGTTTGGAAAGAATTTCTATATCGCTTAACGCAAGCTCGGTATTAATAATATCTAAATCTCTTGCAGGATTTATTCCGCCTTCTACGTGCACGACGGAGTTATCTTTAAATATTCTTATAACGTGTATGATTAAATCGACATTCCTTATGTGGGAAAGAAATTTATTGCCCAGCCCTTCGCCTGCCGACGCTCCCTTGACTAATCCGGCAATATCGACGAATTCCACATATGTAGGGGTATATTTTTCCGGATTGAATATATCGCGCAGTTTTTCTAATCTTTTGTCTTTAACCGGCTTTATGCCCACATTGGGCTCTATAGTGCAGAAGGGATAGTTGCTTGCTTCGGCTCCGCCGGACGTAATAGCGTTAAATATGGTAGATTTGCCGACATTAGGAAGGCCGACTATGCCGCATTTAAGTCCCATTTTTTTACGCTCCGCCTTTCTTTAGCGGTCCGGAATTATAATTATTCATAGTTTTCGCAAGACCGTCCTTTATAATAGACAATAAAATTTCATTTATTATTTTTAATATATCGGGCAATCTTTTAATTTCGTCTTTTGAAAAATTGGACAGGACATAATCTGCGCCCGAATTAAATTTAACTCTTTCAGGGGAATTAATGCCTAATTTTATGCGTATAAAATTTTTGCTCTGAAGCGAATTTATAACGGAATTAACGCCGTTATGGGAACCGCCGCTGCCGCCTAACTTAATTTTATAATTTCCAAAATTAAGGTCGAGGTCGTCATGAATTAAAACAATGCCCGAATCGGCTTCGTTTTCTCCGATTTTAAAAACACCGTTTTTATTTAAAGCGTCTTTTACGGCTTTTCCGCTCAAATTCATAAAAGTAAGCGGTTTGAACAAGAATATATTTTTGCCGTATATAATTTTACGGGAAATCGAATAATTTTTTTTATTAATAAACGACGGAAAATCGTTTTCTTCGAAAAAATAGTCTAATGCCATAAAGCCGAAATTGTGCCTGGAAAACCGGTATTCCGACCCCGGATTTCCAAGTCCAAAAATAAATATATTCTCAGGCATCTTAATAAAATAGAAGTTTTAACCCTTCTGAGAAGGCTGGGCCGCTCCGGCGGCAGGCGCTGCGGCGGCAGTTTCGCTTTCGGCGGCAGGCGCTGCGGCGGAAACTTCTTCGACTGCAGGTTCGGCGACGGTTACTATAGCCGCATCCTCTTCAGCCATTATTTCTATGTTTTCGCCTAATTTTAAATCTCTTACGTGTATAATATCGCCGATTTTAAGCGAGGAAACATCGATATTTATAGTATCTATTATATCTTTAGGATAGCCCTTTATGGCAATATGCCTCATAAGCGGCTCGAGAATTCCGCCGAGTTTAACTCCTTCAGGCTTGCCGACAAAATGGACGGATGCTTCTATCTCTATTTTTTCATCCATCGATATTTCATGCAAATCGATATGGATAATATTATCGGTAACGGGGTCCTTCTGGATTTCTTTTATAACTACGGTCTTACCGTTTACGCCGTCTTCCTTGCTTACTAAGTTGATAAAAGAAGATACCGAATGCTTTGCGAATGCCTTAAGAAATTCTTTATAGTTCAGCAGAATGATAAGCGAACCTATTTTTTTTCCGTATAGCACCCCCGGTATAATGCCTTCTTTTCTCAAGGATTTAAGATTGTTTTCTTTTTTTCTTGCTTCAACGTTTAAATTAATTATTTCCAATGAAAATCTCCTTTTTTATTTTTTTATTTTTTTTATTTTATTATATCAATTATTAAATAAAAAGCGAACTAACCGAATCTTCGTCATGAATTCTTTTGACCGCTTCTCCGAGAATATTTGCGACGCTTAATATTTTAATCTTGTTTGAAAGCCCCTGCCTGTTTTTCTGGTTTATAGTATCGGTTATTATAAGCTCTTTTATAGGAGAATTATCTATTTTACCCATCGCCTCGCCGGACAAAACTCCGTGCGTAGCCATTGCTATTACCTCGCTTGCGCCGTTATTGGAAAGCGCCGCCGCCCCCTGGGTAATAGTTCCGGCAGTATCTATCATATCGTCTAACATAATAGCTATTTTATTTTTAACGTCGCCGATAACGTTCATTATTTCCGCAACATTTGCTTTAATTCTTCTTTTGTCTATAATAGCAAGATTTGCCCCTAAATGCTTCGCGAAAGACCTCGACCTTTCAACGGCTCCGGCATCGGGAGAAACTACGACTATATCCGTAGGTTCATATTTTTTTTCTTTAATATATTCAAGCAGTACCGGCGCCGCATATAGATGGTCAACCGGAATATTAAAAAACCCCTGTATCTGGCCGGCGTGCAAATCCATAGACAACACTCTGTCCGCACCGGCGGTAGTAATAATGTCCGCTACTAATTTTGCGGTTATAGGCACTCTGGATGCCGTTTTTCTATCCTGCCTGGCGTAGCCGTAATAAGGCACGACGGCGGTTATTCTGTTTGCCGATGCCCTTTTCATTGCATCTATCATTATCAGAAGTTCCATTAGATTTTTATCTACGGGATTAGACGTGGACTGCATAAGAAAAATATCGCAGCCTCTAACGTTTTCGTTTATATTGATGAAAGTTTCCCCGTCGCTAAAATTGTAAACCTCTGCGTCTCCCAAAGTTATGCCGAGATAATCCGCCATTTTTTCGGCCAGTTCTTTATTGGAATTACCGGTAAATAATTTTAATTTATTAGTCATATGCTCCCGCAATTTTTTATAAAATTAAGCCGCATCATTATCCTATTTTACTGCCTTCTTTGAACATACTGCTTGGCTGGGGCGGGAGGATGACTCGCATGCTCTCGCCTGCTCGTGATCGTCTATCCAGCCGTATTGTTAATTTACCTTACTGCTTTCGTCTTACATACTGCTTGGCTGGGGCGGGAGGATGACTCGCATGCTCTCGCCTGC
>JAJXZU010000104.1:0-3980 GCA_021779895.1 bacterium | reverse complement strand
CAAAAGCATTAATTTCCGTCAATCTATTAAAAAGCTGTCCAAGCCCAAAATCTTTAATAGAAATCCCATTCTTTATGAGCATATTTTCATAGTTTTCTTTTATAATGCCAAAATTCTCCAGATTAATACACCCGGAGCCGGTTATAAATAAAAATAAATTTCTAATTAGCCATTTATCGAGAATTATTTTTAAAAATAAATCGTTCTTAATAGCTATTTCATACATTCTAATTGGAACCAGAGCATTTGAAAGGATTCTTTGAATAAAATCATCTAAGGATTTCCATCTGCACGTATTGCTGTCATGATTGCGAAACATAAGAAAAGGCTTTCTTAATACATATATCTTGCCAAGGAAGCAAAGCTGCCAAAAAATAAAAACATCATCCCCGGGCGTATCAATATGATGAATTTTTTTAAACAACGATGTTCTTATAACCATTGCGCCAACTTCTAAGGCAGACCAACTTTCTAACCCTTTTAAAAAAAATTCGGGGCCGTCGGAAACGGCATCGAAGTCGTCGGAAAAATCTTGGATAGTGTTATTGTTTTCGTTTAAAACCATTTTCCCGCCGCAAAAAATACTGAGGTCTTTATGTTTATTAATCCTGTCAACGGCCTGCGACAGAAAAGAGGGGTCTATCCAAAAATCATCACTGCTAAGAAATACCAACCAGTCCCCTGCAGTATAACCGATTAATTTTTCAGCATTGCCCTGCATGCCGATATTTGTCTCATTGCGATAAAACCTGATTCTTTTGTCTTTTAAATATCCATTTATTATATCTACCGTTCTGTCAGTGGAACAGTTGTCGCTTATTATTATCTCGATATTTTTGTAATCCTGCGCAAGAACGCTTTCTATACACTGGGCGATATATTTTTCCCTGTTGTAAACCGGAATGCAAACGCTTATTTTAGGATTACTTATCATTTTATATCTATCCCTCTTTATATAAAAACATACCGAATTAAATATTTATAATGCGCAAAATTGTAATATGCTTCAATTTTATTAACTCTTCCACGTTTCCAGCCCCAAATCGGTAAACTGGTATCTCCTGAATTCCCCTCCGAATCTTTGAAGGGCTTTTATCACGCTATATCTGGCGCTATTCGGACAGTAAAACATCATGAACCCGCCGCCTCCGGCTCCCGTTATTTTTCCTCCGGTCGCTCCGTTATTCAATGCCGTTTCGTATATTTCGTCTATTACGGAATTTGAAATACAACCCGCCATCAGCTTTTTATATTTCCAGCCGAAGTTTAATATTTCGCCTATATCGTCGAGCCTTCCTTTAAGCAGGGCTTCTTTCATCATTACGGACTGCTCTTTTAACCTGTGCATAGCCTCGATCGACTTTTCGTCTTTGTTCACTACGTTTTCCACCTGGGCTTCTATAATTTCGGAAGACAATCTGCTTGTGCCTATATAATATAAAAGAATATTAAACTGAAGCTCGTTGATATATTCTTTTTTGATTCTTAAGGGATTGACTATTACTTTATCATCGTCATAAAACTCCATAAAATTAAAGCCGCCGAATGTTGCGGAGTATTGGTCCTGCTTGCCTCCCGCCATCTGTAAATCGAGCCGCTCTATTTCATAGGCAAGGTGCGCAATGTCGTATTCCCCTAGCGGCAGGCCAAGCCATTCGACAAAGGCTCCTATTATAGCCACGACAAGGGTTGAAGAAGTTCCGAGACCCGAACCTGCGGGAGCATCGACATAGGTAGAAAGTTTAAACGATAACGGTTTTTTAACGAAATCCTTAACTATCCTGTTATAAACCGCTTTAATCAGGTCTAAATTGCCGTCGTATCCGATAAAATTATTTAAGCCGCAACAATAGCGTTCTTCCCTGTCGATAGAATTTAATATAATGCTTTCCGAATTTTCATCAGGGTTTGCGCCATTACCTAACAGCGGCTCGATTACGGCATATGCGTACATGCTTACGGTAGCGTTCAATATCGCGCCGCCGTAAATATCGGAATACGGGCTTACGTCCGTGCCGCCTCCTGCAAGACCTAATCGTAACGGTGCTTTAGAATGTATGAGCATATGCTTGATTATATAATTATAATACTTTATCGGTCGAATTTGAATACTTTTAAGCGATAACTTTTTTTGGGCAATTCCTCTTTTGCCGCTTCATAATCCAAAGGGATGCCTATATCTATAAAATAGGTTTTTTCGTTAAAAGGCAGACCGTAAAAGTTTAAACTTTTTTCTTTATTCGAATAATTATAATAAACTTCGAGAAAATCTTTTTCAAAAGAAAACACGGAAGGAAGGTTCAGTTCCCGACCGGCTATTAGGCCGGTTAATCTTTTGCCCAGCAAATAAATTCCTCCGTTTATACAGCCTTCTTTTTGCGGTTTTTTTTCCGCAAAACCTATAATCTTATTGTTGCGGTCTATTTTAACGGAGCCGTATCTGTCGAAATTTTTTAGAGTTTTTAAAGCCATAGTCAAATCGGAGCTTTTTGCTTTATGGAAATCGTAAAGTTTCTTTAAGGATATATTGAAAAAAGTATCTCCGTTTAATATTAATATATCTTCATATTTTTCATTATCGGCGGTTATAAATTCCAGCGCTTTTTTAACCGCTCCGCCCGTACCAAGCGGCTCGTTTTCTATGGAATAAAGTATTTTAAGACCGACGAAGCGGTCTTTAAAATAATCCTCGATTATTTCATGTTTATATCCGCATGATATAATAACTTCTTTTATGCCCTGAGCCGAAATATACTTAAAAAGATACTCCAGAAAAGGCTTGCCGCCTATATCCGCCATAGGCTTAGGGACGTCTTTGACAAAAGGACGCAGCCTCGTGCCTAGACCGCCCGCAAGTATTATGACCCGTTTGATTTTTATAACCTCCCTCCCTTTTTTATTGCGTTATTATTTAAAACTTCAAGGATTATTCTTCAGCTTCGGATTATTAAATATTGTTTTAAAATTCTGCAGACTTTTATCGTAAAATTTAGAATATGCGGCGCGGCTTGAAGCGGCTAAAAGATTCAATCCGGCCGGTTCGGCCGTCAGCATAAACAAACTCTTTACCAGTTCCTCGATATTTTCTAATTTATGCAGGGGCTCATCCGTATCTATGCCCTTGCTTCCTATTTTTGTGGTCAGCAGGGGAAGCCCGTAAGCCATCGCTTCAACGCATTTAACGTTAATACCCGTTCCGAATGTTATAGGAGCAGCGACTAAATCCATCTTCGAATAAAATTCCTCTATATTCGGCAAAAAACCGTATAAATAAATATACGGCTTATTAAAAATCTGTTGAATTTGTAGGGGCTGAGAAGAAATCATTTTTTTAATGTCTCCCGCTATATGAATAATAAAAGGAGAGGTATTTTCTTTGATATAAAAGTTAATCGCGGCAATAAAATCCGCTATCATTTTTAGATTGACAAAGTTAGGACTCATAATAATGCCAATATCTTTAAGGCGGCTAAAATCGCGGCCGATAAATCCCGGGGCTTGAAAATGAGGAATGGTAACGGCCGTTTTTTGTCCCGATAACTTATTAAAATAATCCGATTCTTCATCGCGGCGGGCTATAACTATATCGGCGCGCCTAAGGTAAGCACCTTCATCCTCCGGCGTGCAGGAAAAAAATTCTAAAGGAACCCCCTGCCTGCGCAACCCCTCGAATCTATTCCCGAATTTATCGTGCGTATCTATAATTTTTAATATATAATCGGGGACATATTCCAACAGTTTTGAACTAAAAATATACGTACATAGCACTATATCTATATCATATTTGGCGCATAACGAAGCTATTTCTTCCCCGAGGCCTTCCTGATACCATCCGTCAAAAGGAATTCCGTCGTCGTTTCTAACCGCTTCCTTATTAACGAACAAAGGTATTTCGTCCACGGTGTCCCAAGTTGTTTTCATGGCTTCCAGTTCTTCTAAAGAACTTTCGCCTAAACCGTTATGCATTACGTAATGCACTT